>DAOMGA010000118.1:0-3971 GCA_035430085.1 Pseudomonadales bacterium | reverse complement strand
GCCTCATATTGGTTCCATCCTTTTGGACCAATCACAAAAAATATACCGATACTTGTCCTGCTATTCATGCTGCTGCAACCCACTAACATTACCCAGGAAAAATCAGTGCATGATGCCGGACAGTGAACTGGCAAAACGATTTATCAATTAATACGGAGAAGCACATGACCCGCACAATCCTCGACAGCACCCGCATCCATCCAGCCATTGCCAGCGAAATTGGTGGCAATGCCGATTTCCGTCAGACAGTCGACGCAGTAGCCGCTGCCATCGACAAACATGCTGTTGTTATCGTCGGCATGGATCACAACCCTTTCCCGAAGAAGGCCCGCAAGCTGCTGGATACGCAAGGCATCAACTACCATTATCTGGAATACGGCAACTATTTTTCCGAGTGGAAGCGCCGTGGCGCTCTGAAGATGTGGGCTGGCTGGCAGACGTTCCCGATGGTGTTTGTAAAAGGGCAATTGATTGGCGGTTTTGCTGACCTGAAAACGCTGGTGGATAACGGTGAGCTGGACAAATTGCTGAAGTGACTACCTGAAGTCTGGCGTGCGTACCGTGCGCCAGGCCTCTCTCATCCATTTAGACCAGCTCTTTTTTGACCCAAAGCATTCCCATCCAGCGGCACTGCTATACAATGGTCGAGGGTCTGGCTGGTCAAATAGTGAACAACGGCAACTTTACGTCACGATAACTAATAACCCACGCAAGATAACTACTTAAGACAACTACAACCCACGATAGTCGAGCCGCTGTATTCCTGATGTTTAAACATAAAGAAGATATCTTGCCAGTATCGCTGGTATTGGGATTGACCGTTGTTGATTTCATCCTGTACTTCACTGTCAGCAGCGTGGCCGTTTTGGTGAGCTACTGGTTACTGATGCTCATTCCCAAAGGTGTGATATGCGCGTGGAACCACCACCACCAGCACACGATGACTTTCCGCTCTGCCACGCTAAACCGCTTGCTTGAACTCAGCTACGCCCTCCACACCGGAGCCACCACCAATTTGTGGGTGCTGCACCATGTGCTCGGGCATCACAAAAATTTCCTTGATCAGTGTAAGGATGAAAGCCGTTGGATGCGTAAAAACGGGAAAACAATGGGGCCACTGGAATACACACTGGAGGTTGCAGGCACGTCTTATTACCGAGGTTATCAGGTTGGCAAGCGCTACCCTAAGGTTCAGAAAGTCTATCTGACCTTCACTACACTGACCTTTGTTCTGGTCGCAGTGCTGATGTGGCATCAACCTCTACAAGGCACTTTCTTGTTCCTGCTGCCGATGGCAGTCAGCCTCCTGTTCACCTCATGGGTTACCTACGAACATCACAGTGGATTGCACACAGATAACGAATTCGAAGCTTCGTATAACACTTTGAGCCGCTGGTTCAACGTACTAACCGGCAACCTTGGCTACCACACTGCACACCACTACAAGCAAGGTGTTCACTGGTCGAAACTGCCGGCGCTGCACGAGCAGATCAAAGATAAAATTCCTGTGCATCTGTACCGGAAATCCACGTTCGATCTCGTACTGCCAGACTGATGAACAACACCAGCACTAACGACCCCGAAAACATCCTCGGCTTCATGCAGGATCATATCCGTCGTTACCTCGCGACCGACGGTGAAGATGGTCATCTGATGAACGGCTTCCCCTGCCTTGTGCTGACCACCACGGGTAAAAAATCCGGCGAACAGCGTCAGGCTGCTGTCATCTACGGCAAGCACGGCAACAGCCACGTGATCATCGCCTCCAAAGGCGGCAGCGACACACCGCCTGCGTGGTTTGTGAATCTGGCTGCCAGTGGTCGCGGTCACATTCAGGTAAAAGCAGACAAGATGGACGTGACTATGCGCGTGGCAGAAGGCGCAGAACGCGAAGAACTCTGGGGCATGATGGCGAACATCTTTCCCGCCTACCTTGAGTACCAACAAAAAACCACCCGTCAGATTCCGGTAGTCGTACTCGATCGCATGTAAGTTTTCTTCAAACGGGTGTAAGCTCGGGTGAAAGAATAATTTCACAGGAGCTGACTGATGAACCCGATAAATAAACCGACAGTTAAACTACGCGGCGTGAATCTCGGCAGTTGGCTGGTACTGGAAAAGTGGATGGTACCCAGCCTTTTTGAAGGACTGGAAGCCACCGACGAAACTACCTGGTGTGCAGAACTCGGCGAACAAGCCCCGGAAAAACTGCGCGCGCACTGGAACACTTTTATTACTCGCGATGATTTTGCATGGCTGGCAGGTGTTGGTATCAACGCCGTTCGCATTCCGGTTGGCCACTGGATATTCGGCCCTGATTATCCCTATCACGAAAAATACGGAGCGCACCGCTACCCGTTTGTCACTGGCGGCGTTGACGTACTCGACCGCGCTTTTGACTGGGCAGAAGAATTCAACATTCGCGTGATGCTGGATTTACATGCCGCACCTGGCTGCCAGAACGGTTTTGATAACGGCGGCATCAAGGATGTGTGCGAATGGCACACCAAAGAAGAATATTTCCAGCACTCGTTAGTGGTACTGGAAAAACTGGCCGAGCGTTACAACAGCCGAAGCGCCTTACATGCTATCGAAGTGTTGAACGAGCCGCGCTGGGATGTGCCGACGGATTATCTGAAACGCTATAACACCGCCGCGTATCACAGCATTCGTAAATTTTGCGCGCCGGAAAAAGTCGCCGTGGTATTCCACGACGGTTTCCGCGACTACCGTGAATATCTTGGCTTTATGCAAGCGCCGGAATTCCAGAACGTGATATTTGATATACACCGCTACCAGTGTTTTGCCCGCGAAGATATCGATATGGATATTTACGGTCACATTGAGAAAGCCGCTGTCGAATGGAAAACCGAGGCTGATAACATAAACCGCGATCTGAAATTACCGACTATTTGCGGCGAGTGGAGTCTTGGGCTGGATCTGAAAGTGGTATCACTATGGGCAGAAGGCCCTTACAACCATGCGCTGGAATACATGGATGCGTTTCAGGAACACACGGCATTTCGCGGTTATGCAGCTGCGCAATTGCTGACTTATGAAACTTACGCAGGCTGGTTCTTCTGGAATTACAAAACTGAAACCACGCCAGCCTGGTGTTTCCGCGACAGCGTTGAACTGGGCTGGCTACCCGCGTCATTCCGTTAAAAATAATATGTGATCCTCGCTATTTTGGATCAGATTTTCGGCGCAGAACCGGAGCTAGCAATACTTCTGCATCAGCGTGCGGTGCCTCTCGCCGCACTGGCAGTAAACATTGTGAATCAGCGTTGAACAGATATTTTTCATCCGTGAGACGACTCAACACAATCTTCCGTTGATGATGTTTTTCCATGCTCGCATGCATGCTGATGGTAATGACTGTTGCATTCGGCAACTCACGGTGCAGCATTTCCATAATGCCATCTTCACCTCGCATATCAAAAGCATCTGTAGCTTCTTCAATAAATATCCAGCTGGGTTTTTGCAGGAACAATCGTGCAAAACCCAGCCGCTGTTGCGCACGCGTGGTCAGTACACGATCCCACACATCCGTTTCATTCAATCGCGGCGCAAGCCAGGAAATACCTGCGCATTCCAATGCATAATGCATGTCGCGCAGATCATAGGTTTCTGGCAGCGCCGGATAACTCAACACAGCCTGTAATGTACTGGAAAGTAAAAAAGGGCGCTGCGGCATGAATATAATGGCATGATCGTGAGGTAACAAAACCTGACCTTGCCCCCATCGCCATAAACCAGCAACCACCTTGAAAAGCCCTATGGCAGCGGCTTGATCACCAGTGATCAATACGCGTTCACCACGCTGGATAACTTCACTGAAATTTTCCAGCAAAACCAATCCATCCTGATTCGCAATCGTAAGATGTTGCAACTCCAGTGACATGCCCGCTGAATCTGCTACTTCTATGCGACACGCGTCAGGCTGCCTGGCTTTATCTTCCAGCTGCAAT
>DAOMGA010000117.1:0-5726 GCA_035430085.1 Pseudomonadales bacterium | reverse complement strand
AAGCCTCTTTAGCCGCCTGAAAGTACAGGTCTAGAACGGCTTCGTGGCATTTCTTAGGACGCATGCCTGCGGCCGTATACAGGCACGCCGTAAATTTCGCAGGCCGCTTATGGTGTGCTTACGCCACCCGTTTTTCCCTGCTACGAAAAAGCCCCGACTAGCGGGGCTTTTTTAATTCAGGTAACAGCTCAACCCCGCGCAGCACGTGTCATCTGCAGGCCGAACATAGCGATAAGCTCGCGCATGACTTCGTTCACACCGCCACCAAAGGTCATGGTCTGGCACTTGCGGAAACCTTCTTCCAGACGTCCTTGCACCACGGTGTGCGATTGGCGACGACGGATCAAGCCGGCCGCACCCACGATATCCATCATCAAGCGATAACACTCGATAGAGGATTCCGTCACATACACTTTCATAGCTGAAGCATACGCAGGATCAGGTTGCCCCTGGTTCAATTGCCACATCATGCGCGAGTTGATAATGCGCATGGCTTTCAAACGCGCATAGCATTCGCCGATGTTGGATTGCACCCACGGCTCGTCAATAATGCGTGCGCCACCGGCTTGTTCTTCACGCGTCCAATCCAGAAAGAATTGAAAATCGCGTTGCGTCCATACACCGATAGCAGCAAGACCAACGCGCTCATGGTTGAGCTGCGATGTAATCAAATTCCAGCCGCGATTCAGTTTACCAACGAGATTCGACACCGGCACACGCACGTTATCGTAATAGCTCATACATGTCGGCACATCACCGACTGTTTTGATATGCGCAAAAGAAAAACCTTTGCTGTTGGTGGGCACCATAATCATGCTGATGCCTTTGTGCTTCGGCGCATCTTTATCCGTGCGCGCAGCCAACCAGATGTAATCGGCATTGTCGGCACCGGAAGTAAATACTTTGGTGCCGTTGATAACAAATTCATCGCCTTCGATGGTAGCTGTTGTCGTCAATGATGCCAGATCAGTACCCGCGCCCGGCTCGGTGTAACCGATAGCAAAATGGATTTCACCAGCTGCAATTTTGGGAAGAAAAAATTGTTTGTGCTCTTCAGAACCGTGTTCCATCAACGCAGGACCAACAGTACCTAACGTGACAAACGGAATCGGCGCACCAGCAATATAAGCTTCTTCCAGAAAAGCCAGTTGCTCGGATTGCCCCAGACCGCGACCGCCAAATTCTTTTGGCCAGCCCAGTGCTAGCCAGCCGTCTTTGCCGATCTGTCGCACGGTATCGCGAAAGATCTGACCGCTCTCACGGGCATGGCAACCTTCTTTCACCTCAGGTGTCATGATGGTGGCAAAATAGGCACGCAATTCCTTGCGCAACGCTTTGACTTCTTTAGACTCATCTACAAACACGCGAATACCCCTGCGCAACAGCTGATAGTTTCAAGCTGGCATTGTAGCGAGGCAAAGCTTGCATAGACAGACGGAAATTACCGAATCAGCAAGCGGGAATCCGTACATCACATCGACCGGCTGTCTGTGGCAAAATGACGCCCAATTTCACCCATGAACAAATGCGCGAGGCTGTCAGCATGGACTTCTCCTTTACCGAAGAACAAACCCAGATCAGGGATCTTGCCAACCAGATCCTGCGTGAAAACTGCAACGATGAATTCCTGATGCAACACGGTAAGACTGGCGAGCTGTACAGCCAGAGCCTTTGGCAGCTGTTTGCCGAATCCGGCTTGCTCGGCACCGCTGTGCCTGAAGCGCACGACGGCACAGGTTTTGGCTTTGTCGAAATCTGCCAGATACTGGAAGAACAGGGGCGCTTCGTATCCCCTATACCGTTACTGCCCAGCCTCGTATTGGGTGGATTGCCACTGGCACAGTTCGGCACCGATGCCCAGCAACAGAAATACCTGCCTAAACTGGCTAGCGGCGAAGCTATCCTCACCGCAGCCGTCGCAGAAGAATCCATGGTGGCGGCATTGCGCCCTGCCTGTTCCGCCACACAACAAGGTGGCAAATGGACACTCTCCGGCGAGCGCCTGTGTGTGCCTTACGCCGCTCAGGCGGCTGTGATACTGGTTGCTGCTGACACTGCCGATGGCAAAGCCGTGTTTCTGGTTGAACCGGGTGAAGGCGTGCAAGCTGAATACGTGGACAGCACCAATCACGAACCGCTCTACAACGTACAGCTTGATAACGCTGCTGCCGATTATCTTGGCGGTGCAGAAGTACTGTCTTATATCGTCGAACACGCCAGCATTGCAGGCTGCGCAACCATGATCGGCATCGCATCCGAAGCCTTGCGCCGCACAGCGGAATACACCTCCGAGCGCAAACAATTTGGAACTGCCATTGCCAGCTTCCAGAATACTTCCATGAAATGTGCTGATGCCTATATCGACATCGAGTGCATGCGCTCGACTTTCCTGGAAGCCATGTGGAAACTCTCTGAAAACCTGCCGGCCAGCGCTGAAGTGCATGCAGCGAAATGGTGGGCAGCCATTGCGGGTCACCGCGTTGCGCATATCACGCAGCATTTGCACGGCGGTATCGGTGCCGATGTGGAATATCCGCTGCATCGCTATTACTTATGGTTCAAACAGCTGGAGCTCGGTATGGGCGGCGGCAGTTGGCAACTGGCGCAACTGGGCGCGTTGCTGGCAACCGACAACAATATCCAGCTATTGCCACAAACCGCTTGAGGCGATGCACATGACTGCCATACAGAACGGAAAAACAACAGATATCGGCGTGGTACGACACTGCGCTCTGTTCAAATTACTGGATGATGAGCAGTTTGCCCATATTGAACCTCGCCTGCACATGATTGAGTTGGCGGCCGGCGAAGTGCTGTACAGCGAAGGCGCGCCCGCGGATACCGTATCCATCGTGATCGAAGGCGCGCTGGAAGCGATCAAAATGAGCCAGCTGGGCGGCGACGAAACTATTTTGAGTGAATTCGGTTCCGGTGATGTGATCGGCGAAATGGCGCTGCTGTCAGACCGCACCCGCTCTGCCAGCATTCGCGCGCAAACCAAGACGCGTCTGGTGAGCTTTCAACGCTCGGTCTACGGCGCACTGGAACGGCAGCGAACCGATATTGCGCTCACCATCATGAAGTCGGTTGGGCGCATCATGGCTCAACGCCTGCAAGATACTTCGGCTGATCTGGCCGATGTGTGCGCCTGATGGCATTCCGTGTCTTTTAGCCCACTGATTGATGAATTGATTACCGCACTGCGCTGCCTGCCCGGCGTAGGACCCAAGTCTGCCCAGCGCATGGCGTTCCAACTGCTGCAACATCGCCGCGACGGCGCAACACGATTGGCAAATACCTTGAACCGCGCACTGGAACACGTCGGGCAGTGTCAGCAATGCAGGACACTCACCGAACAGACACTCTGCGAAATCTGCGCGAATCCACGGCGAAACCGCGCAATATTATGTGTGGTGGAAAGTCCTATCGACGCACTGGCGATGGAAACTGCCGGCAGTTTTCACGGTGTATATTTTATTTTGCATGGAAAGCTGTCACCGATTGACGGCATCGGCCCAGCAGAAATCGGCGTTCCACTGTTGATGGAACGTTTGCAACAAGAACCGGTAGAAGAATTGATTCTCGCCACCAACGCCACACTCGAAGGCGAAGCCACTGCGCATTACATTGCTGATCGCGCACGCAGCTTGTCGATCCGCAGCACACGCATCGCGCACGGCGTGCCACTGGGTGGCGAACTGGAGTTTGTCGATGGCGGCACACTGTCACACGCCCTGTCCGGGCGCACACAGATATGAGAACCATCGCCACAGACCGTTACTACATTGCCAGCGACAGCGGTCTCCAACAAGCCGCTGAACTCTGGTATCAATCCGATGTATTGGGTATTGATACCGAATTTATTCGCACCGATACCTTTCATCCAATTCCTGCATTGATTCAAGTGAGCGATGGTCAGCAATGCTGGCTGGTGGATGTACTGTCGATCAACGATTTTTCTCCGCTGACTCGCGTCATCATCGCACCACACATTACAAAAGTTTTTCACGCAGCCGGTGAAGATCTGGAAGTATTTGACCGTCTTCTGGGGCATTTGCCACAACCGCTGTTTGATACACAAACGGGCGCAGCTTTTTGCGGTTACGGCGCATCCATTGGCTACAGCCGACTGGTACAAGCCGTACTGAATGTTGAATTATCCAAAGACCAATGCCGCTCAGACTGGCTGGCACGCCCTTTATCCGACGAACAACAGCTCTACGCCAGTCTTGATGTGTTGTACTTGCCGACACTGTACAACCACCTGCAAGAACGCTTGCAACAACATCAACGCACTGCGTGGGCGCATGAAGAAAACCTGCGCCAAATGACGCGCTATTGCGATCAACGCGAAGCGAGTTACAACATAGAGCGCATTAATAACGCCTGGCGGCTGGATGAAACAGAAAAGAACCGTTTGTGGCATCTGGTATTAGGGCGCGATGCACTGGCGCGCAAACACAATAAACCACGCAATCACATCGCAAAAGACTTTGCACTGCTGGAAATCGCCAGACGCCCTCCCTCACACGTCGCAGAACTTTCCGGCATTGAAGGCATTCGTTCGTCCAGTATCCGTCAGTTTGGTCAACACCTCATAAAACTCGCGCAAGAGATACCATCAGGTATTGTATGCCCACCACTGCCTGAACCGCTTGGACGACAAGAAACCGAGCACATGAAACAATTGCGCGCCGTAGCAGAACACGTTTCTGCTGCACTGGATTTACCGGCAGAACTGCTGGTAAAAAAATCGGAACTGGAAGAACTGGTCCGGCAATATTTTTCAGCAGAAAAACCGTCTGCCATACAAATGCCAGAACGCTTCAATGGATGGAGAAACCCGGTGATAGGCAATCCCTTGCAAGAAAAAATTACCGGCTGGGGTTGATATGACCAACAACACGTACCAGCACGACACCAAACGATTGATAGAGATTTTTCGCAGCACACGTGAAGAAGGTTGCTATCTTTACGTCGACAAAAAAGAAGGGTTGGCAAAAGTGCCACCTGCCTTGCTTGAACGCTTCGGCAAATCCGAATCCGCTATGACACTGATACTGGAACCAGCTAGAAAACTGGCGCGAGCTGATGCTACAACGGTTTTGAATGCAATACGCGATCAAGGATTTTATCTGCAAATGCCACCGCTACCAGACAGTGAAATGTTTGCCTTGCGTGTCAGCAACCAGAAACTAGGGAAATAAACGTATGAACATCGATGATGTCACTTTGGTCCGCATGATTTATCTGGTGAGCAGTCTCACCGCTCTGTTGTGTACCAGTATGATACTGCGCGGCCTCTGGCAGCCATTGCGTTTCGTACTACTGGCGTTGACCATCAGCTTCTTTTTCACGCCTTATTTTATCGAACAGACTATGCCGGATGGCGGGCAACAAAATATGGTTCCTGCTTTTGTTGTAACCATATACGAAGCGATCAATCACCGGGATACCTGGCAAACGGCGATACAAAAACCGGTCATGCCATTGGCGGTCGTCGCAGGCATCAGCAGCTTGTTGGCATTATTGCTGAGCTTCATCATTCCCAAACCGGTCAAGAAAATTCGCGCTGAAAAAGCCAAAAAGAAAAAACACAATCCTTATTTGCCAGAAGATTTCCAACCAGATTTGGACAAGCCCGTATGATGAACAGCACCACACCAGTCGATACGCTATTGCATTGCCGCTATCTGATACCGGTCATACCAGAAGACACCGTACTT
>DAOMGA010000116.1:0-5804 GCA_035430085.1 Pseudomonadales bacterium | reverse complement strand
GTCACTTTGCAGTGCGGCTTTTCTTTTATATGGAATCAAAGGAGAGCCTTTCGTGTTAGGCAGAAGAGTTGTTGTCACGGGTCTCGGCATGGTCACACCACTTGGTAATACCGTGGCGAGTACATGGGAAGGTATTCTGGCTGGACGCAGTGGTATTGCGACGATTCAGCATTTTGATGCCGCACCCTTTACTACCCAATTCGCTGGTAATGTGCGTGGGCTCGACATCGAACAATATCTGCCTTTGAAAGATGCCCGCAAGATGGATACGTTTATTCAGTACGGCTTGGTTGCCGGCATTCAGGCGATGGAAGATAGTGGTTTTGTCGTCACCGATGCCAATGCTGATCGTTGTGGCTCTGCAATTGGATCGGGCATCGGTGGAATAGGTGCTATCGAAGAAAGTCGTGACATTATCAATACCAAAGGCCCACGTCGCATTTCGCCATTTTTTGTTCCCGGCAGCATTATCAATATGGTGGCGGGCAACCTGGCAATAAAATACGGGTTGCGTGGTCCGAATATCGCGGTTACCACCGCTTGCACAACTGGCACACATAACATTGGTCTCGCTGCACGCATGATTGCACTCGGTGATGCAGACATGATGCTTGCCGGTGGCGCGGAAATGGCTTGTACGCCAGTCGGTCTCGGCGGATTTGCTGCTGCACGCGCGCTTTCTACACGCAATGACAATCCACAAGCCGCTAGTCGCCCGTGGGATAAAGATCGCGATGGTTTTGTATTGGCGGATGGTGCCGGTGTTATCGTGCTAGAAGAATACGAACAAGCTAAACAACGCGGTGCAAAAATTTATGCCGAATTGTGCGGATTCGGTATGAGTGATGATGCATATCACATGACATCACCCCCGGAAGATGGCAATGGTGCTGCACGTTCGATGATGCACGCATTGCGCGATGCAAAAATTAATGCCGCAGATTTGCATTACATTAACGCACATGGCACTTCCACTCCCGCGGGTGACATTGCGGAATGCCGCGCTGTAAAAAGTGTAATGGGCAGTGCCGCTGCACAAGTGGCTGTGAGTTCAACGAAATCCATGACCGGACATTTACTTGGTGCTGCTGGCGCAATTGAAGCCATATTTTCTGTATTGGCGATTCGCGATCAGGTAGCGCCACCTACCATCAATCTCGACAATCCTGACAATGAGTGTGACCTTAATTTTGTGCCGCACCAGCCGCAGTCCATGGACATACGATACGCGATGTCCAACTCTTTCGGCTTTGGCGGTACTAACGGCACCTTATTGTTCGGGAAGCTCTGACGCACGCGGCAGTAAGCCAAGATGCACGCTGCCGCTGATATTCCACTTTCCTGGAACAGAGCCATTGCTTACGGTGATGGCTTGTTTGAAACCATACTGGTTCTTGATGGCAACGCGCCGCTATGGGGTTTTCATCGCACGCGCTTGCAGCAATCTATTAAGCGTTTAAATATCTCCTGTGATGTCGGTGAGCTGGAAAAATCTTTCTTTGCACTGGCAGTTCAAAATCCCAATGCGCTTATAAAAATTATTGTCGCACGTAGTGGTGGCGGACGTGGGTACGATTCACGACAAGCAAATGGCGCCACCTTTCATTTACAAAGCTATTCTTTGCCACAATATTCGCAAAAAAGAATCACTGCTGGTGTGCGTTTGCATGTTTGCCAGCAACGCTTATCGCACAATACGGCATTGGCTGGAATCAAACACCTGAACCGACTGGATCAGGTGCTAGCAGCGAGTGAGCGTCAATGTGATTGGTCAGACGAAGGGCTGATGCTTGATTGCTGCGGTTCTGTCATTGAAGGTGTATCCAGCAATGTTTTTATCGTGCGCGATAATGTATTGGTTACGCCATCATTGCGACATTGTGGTGTTGCTGGTGTTATGCGTGCAGCGATCATAGAAAAATTGGCGCAAGCCATATCCCTGCCTGTTACAGAGATGTCTATCAAATTGTCAGACGTGCTCGCTGCAGATACCGTTTTTATTTGCAATAGTATTTTGGGTATTTTGCCGGTTAACGCTATCGGTGTTAGTTCGCTAAAAATTAATCATGCAATAATTGATCGATTATGGCAGCAGCGGGACATTATGGGTTATGCGAGCATTTATGCTTAAGACAATTGCCCGATATTTTATATTGGTGATATTTCTGTCAGTGGCGGGGGCGGGAATGTTTTGTCTGCAGAGAATCAATCAGGCCGTATATCAACCTTTATCATTGCCAGAAGGCTCCAGCACATTGCTAGTGGCTCAAGGTGAAACACTGACCAATGTTGTCAATAACCTCGCAAAACAAGGCGTGATACACAATCCGGAATGGTTGCTGTTATTTGCAAAATTGCAGAAGCAAACCAGCATTCGGGCCGGTGAATATGAGCTGCAACAAGGTTTGACAGGTGAATCCTTATTGCAACGTCTGGCCAGTGGGCGAGTGGTGCAATATCAAGTGACCTTTATCGAAGGCAGCACGCTGGCCGACAATATGAAAATATTGGCTGGAGAGAAAAAACTGATTAATGATATCGATAACATCAGCAGCGAGCAGTATCGCGCTATTTTTGATTTTCCGCCGAATGAAGCCGAAGGCTGGTTTTTCCCTGACACCTATACCTATGTTAGTGGTATGAAGGTATCAGATGTTTTGCGACAAGCGCACAGTAGAATGCGAACTATTCTTGATGAAGAATGGCAAAAACGCGCTGCGAATCTGCCTTATAAAAATCCGCATGATGCACTCGTTATGGCGAGTATTGTGGAGAAAGAAACCGGCGCAGCGCATGAAAGAAAGCAGATCGCAGGCGTTTTTGTTCGCCGTCTGAATATGGGCATGAAGCTACAAACCGATCCAACAGTTATCTATGGTCTCGGGAAAAATTTCACTGGAGATCTTAAGCGCAGTCATCTGAAAGAATATTCACCATGGAACACGTATGTCATTGACGGTCTACCGCCAACGCCTATTGCCTGGCCTGGCCGCGCAGCGATCAACGCAGCCTTGAATCCTGCCCAGGGAAAATCTTTGTTTTTTGTTGCCAAAGGCGATGGCACGCATATTTTCTCGGAAACTTTGTCTCAGCATGAAAATGCTATAAATGAGTATCAGATGCGTCGTAAAGACAATTATCAGTCATCACCGCCTACCAATACTGCTGAATCGCCCGCTGATCAGGCGCCTCAATTATGAATGCCAAAGGTCGTTTTATTACTATTGAAGGTGGTGAAGGTGTAGGGAAATCCACCAACATTGCTTGTGTGGAAAATTTTCTACAATCAAGATCTATTCCATTTATAAAAACCCGTGAACCGGGTGGAACGCCACTGGCAGAAGAATTGCGCGATATTTTATTGGCGCCACGTGAAGAAAAAGTCTGTGAAAAAACAGAATTATTATTGATGTTCGCTGCACGGGCACAACACTTGCAGCAAGTGATTATTCCTGCGTTAGAAAAAGGCATCTGGGTCATTTGTGATCGTTTTACCGATGCGACTTTTGCCTATCAGGGAGGAGGGCGCGGTCTTTCTTTCTCGATTATTGAAACATTGGAAGAGCTGGTACAGGAAGGTTTGCAGCCGGATTTGACGTTGCTGCTCGATGTTGATGTAAAAACCGGATTGGCAAGATTGGACAGCCGCCCAGCCATTGATCGCTTTGAACGCGAACACCTGACATTTTTTGAAGCAGTACGCGCCGCTTATCATCAGCGGGCACAAAAAAATCCGCAGCGTTTTCGTGTCGTTGATGCCAGTCAGGCTCTGGAAACTGTACAACGAGATATTATTGATATCCTGTCAAACTTTGTGAACCATCATGATGACTAATTCCTCTGCCTCGTTAGCGCCATTGCCGTGGCAGACATCGCAGTGGCAATCGCTACAAGAGCGTAACCAGCACGATCGTTTGCCGCATGCTCTGCTGCTGTACGGTACGGCAGGCATAGGAAAAGGTCATTTAGCCCGATTGCTGGCGCTGTCTTTATTGTGTGAGAGTCCGGATAGGGAATTGCCTTGCGGCAAGTGCCACGCTTGTCTGATGTTTGCTTCAGGATCGCATCCGGATTTCTTTTACGCGAGTACAGCCTATGGTGTTCATGATGCGTCAGAGGACGATAGCGATAGTAAAAGCCGTAAAACTAGAAAGCCCGTGGCTCCCAGCAAACAGATAAAAATTGATTGTATAAGGGATTTAATTCATTTCAGTACTCAATCGGCACATCAGAGTGGCAAGCGTGTTGCGATGATTGAGCCGGCTGAACTACTGAATCACAACGCAGCCAATGCATTATTAAAAACCCTGGAAGAGCCAGGTGACGATTTATTTATTATTCTGGTCTCACATCAACCTTCCCGGTTATTGCCAACATTGCGCAGCCGTTGTCAGGCGCTGTTATGCCAGACGCCGGATCATACGCAGTCCACAGAATGGTTGCGTTACCAGATCCCCCTTGATCGGGCGGAAACAGCACTGGCGTTTAGCCATGCTGCGCCATTGAAAGCGCTCGCAGCGGTACATGCAGAACACGATCTGCTCTATCGTGAAGTCATGTTGACACTGGAAGCCAGTCGCAAACGTGAAGTCACGTATCTTTTCGCTGCTGAGTCCCTGGCAAAACACGATGTTGTCATGGTGCTTGAGTGGTGGTTGGCATTGGTACATCGTCAAGCATGTGTGAATCCTGCAGCGGACCTGCTGAGGTTTAATGACCAGTTAATGGAGGCGCGCCGTAAAGCACAGGGTACGGCGAATCCCAATGCCCGCATGTTGTTTGAAGTGTTATTAATTGGTTGGTTAAATTTGCATAATTGAAATAGGCAATATGATGAATATTGAGAAAAAAATGAAAAGACCTGTTTGGCTTTTTAGTATGGACAGTGAGCGATTTTCTGCGGCTCCGATGACGACAGGTGGGTTGAAGTCATGCTTCCAGAAATACGGCAATACTGCTGCTGACACTGACATCAACATTGTGCACTTCATTGTGCGTGAAGAAATTGATCCGTGGTTTTCAGAGCAATGGTTAAAGGAATGCTTGCCGCAAGCGCGTGCAGCACTGGATGCAGGTCTGCAGCCAGCTGTCGGATTCAGTGTTTATACATGGAATGCAGCTGAATTTATTGATCTCATTCGCCGCATTCGCAATAGCTGTCCCGAGATATGGATTATTCTTGGCGGTCCTCACGTACAACAGGTAGAAGATTATTTACTGGTTGATCCTATTGATGCTGTAGTCATGGGTGAGGGCGAATTTACTTTTGTGGAATGGTTGGATACCGCACACCTGAAATCGTGGCACGACATTCAGGGCTTGGCTTTTGTAGAAGATGGGGCTGTGGTTAAAAATGTCGCGCGCCCGAGAACGCTGGATCTTTCAGTATTTCCATCGGCACTGGATGCTATCCCATTGACAGACGCTGATGGTAAGCCGTTGTATGAATCCGTTGCCTATGAGACTAGCCGAGGTTGCCCGTTCAAGTGTTCCTTTTGTGAATGGGGCACTGGTATGTTGGGAACCAAAATTTACCAGTTCCCGCTGGAGCGTATCCGTAGTGACTGGGAAAAAATTATAAACGCTGGCATTGCCAATATCTGGCTGGCAGATTCCAACTTTGGCGCGCTGAAAGAAGATATCGAAAAAACAAGAATTGTTTGTGATTTGAAAGACAGGACAGGGCTACCTTCTACATTTGCAACTTCCTGGTCAAAAAAACACAATCCACGCGTACAAGAAATTGTCTTGATGCTCAATCAGCATGGTTTGCTACCGCATTATCAGTTGGCACTACAAACGCT
>DAOMGA010000115.1:0-5819 GCA_035430085.1 Pseudomonadales bacterium | reverse complement strand
GCGGTTGATTGCCCGGTTATTATTGTGGCGGATATTGATCGCGGCGGCGTTTTTGCACATTTGTGCGGCACACTGGATCTGCTGAGCGACAGCGAACAGAATCGCGTGATCGGGTTTGTCATCAACAAGTTTCGCGGCGATGTATCGTTGCTTCAACCCGGCATTGACTGGCTGGAACAACGCACCGGCAAAAAAGTATTGGCGGTTATGCCGTATCTGCACGGTATGCATCTGGAAGCAGAAGACGCCATTGCAGAACAAGAAATCGAGAAGCCACAAGATGAAAAAAGTGCAGGCGAACGCTTGCGTATTGTAGTGCCGGTAACGCCGCGTATCAGCAACCACACCGATTTCGATGCGCTGCGTTTGCATCCGCAAGTGGATTTAACATTTGTCTGGGCCAATGAACCCAGGCCGCCAGCTGATCTGGTCATCTTGCCGGGCAGTAAAAGTGTACGCTCCGCTCTGGATTTTTTGCGCACACAAGGTTGGGAAGCCTATTTACAAAAACATTTGCGCTACGGCGGAAAACTGATAGGAATTTGCGGCGGATTCCAGATGCTCGGCAACAGTATTGATGATCCGCATGCACTGGAAGGTGCAGCTGGTACCGCACGCGGATTGGGCTTGCTGGATTTCGATACCGTGCTGGAACCGGAAAAACAATTGCTGCGCGTGCAAGGTACACTCTTGCAAAGCACGCTGCTAGCAAATGGCGCAAAAGTTTCCGGTTACGAAATTCACTGCGGCGTAAGCCGCGGCATCGCACTGGAAAATCCCGCGCTGGATCTCGGCGACCATCACGACGGCGCACGCTCGGCAGACAACCAGATCATAGGCAGCTATGTACACGGTATTTTTGATGAAGTGGATTCACTCGCCAGCTTATTGGCGTGGGCAGGTTTGCGTGATGTGGAAGCATTTGATTATCACGCACGACAGGAAGCGGATATCAATCGACTGGCCGATGCCGTCGAAGCGTTTTTTTTACCGGGTTGGTTTGATTCGCTAACCACAACATCGAACCGAACCGCATGAATCCGCGGCTGGCACTGTTGCTGTCCAGCCTGTACGTTGCGCAAGGTTTGCCTTCCGGTTTTTTTGCTCACGCCCTGCCCGCACTGCTGCGGGAACATGGCGTCTCTCTCACGCTGATCGGCCTTACCAAGTTGCTGGCATTACCCTGGTTTTTCAAATTCTTGTGGGCACCGACGGTAGACCGGATCGGGGCAGGAAAAAACAGTCACTACCGGCATTGGATACTGCTGATGCAAGCAGCAGGATTGCTGACGCTGGCATTGTTGTCATTGCTGCATCCTGAACATTGGTTCAGCACACACCTGCCATGGTTTTTACTCGCCGCATTGCTCATTAACACCTTTCTGGCAACGCAAGATATTGCGACCGATGCGCTGGCGGTGAAATTGCTGCCCATACAACAACGCGGGCTGGGCAACAGCATGCAAGTGGCGGGTTACAAACTCGGGATGCTGGCTGGCGGCAATGGCTTGTTGATGCTGATGGCCAGTATTGGTTTGCAAGACGGCTTCCGCTGGCTCGCTGCCGCGTTGTTACTGCTGATGATCCCCGTGCTGCTTTTTCACGAACCTGCAGTCAGCGCTCCGGCTATAGCGCCCCCCAAAGCACGCGGCAATCTATGGCAGGAATGGCGCCCGTTGCTGACACTCCCCGGCATGCGACTGTGGCTGCCTGTGCTGCTGACCTACAAAATTGCGGATTCGATGGCATCCGGCATGATTCGCCCACTACTGGTTGACGCGGGATTTTCGTTGGCAATGATCGGGCAGATCGGCATGTCTGCTTCGGTCGCCGGCATGGCCGCTGCCTTTGCCGGTGGTTTGTGTGAGCGCTGGCTCGGTGGCTGGCGTGCATTGTTCTGGTTCGGTTTGCTGCAAGCTGTCGGATTGGCGGGCTGGGGACTGGTGCCGCTGGGCTGGAACAGCCATAGCGCGGTATTGGGCATCGCCATTTTTGAGCAAGTGGCAGATGCCATGTCAACCGTGGCCCTCTTTGCCGGCATGATGGGCTTCTGCCGTTCCGGTCATGAAGGCGGGGATTACACCGTACAGATGTCGCTGTTCATGATCGCATCAGGCACGCTGGGACTGGCCGGTGGTGTAATAGCAGAGCAACTCGGTGCGGCGCTGTTTTTTATGGTAATGGGCGGCGTTGCCGTGTTATCACTCGGCTGGGTCATGCGAGCGATGTTGATCAGCACTCATCGCCATCAATAAACCGCGGCTATTAATAAACTGCATTAACCGGATCATCAATCATCTGCGCCACTTTATATTTCCAGATTTCGATATCCGTCTGGTCGGATTCGATCAGTAGAAAACCGACCAGATAGTCATGCTCCCTGCCTATTTTTGCCACCCACTTCACTTCACCAATCAAATGGAAGTGACGCGGATCACCAGTAAATTCAATACACAATTGCAGAATACTGCCCGGCTGCGCAGGTTTATCCATAACGATCTGCAAACCATTGGCAGACACGTCGATGGTTTTTGATACCACAATATTCGGGCTGCGCGATTCGCCGGTAGGCGTGGAATAAGTCTCCACGAAAATCGCCATTTCCTTACAAACGCGCAGCTCGCCACGCTGACAAACATCACCTGTATCCTGCATAACATCCACCCTTTTTGATATTCAAGTTTCCCTGATTTTATTGTTCAGTAAGCGCCATTCAATCCTTACGTAGCGTCTGTATCACCTTGGCCAATGAATTCTCGAACTGGTCGCCCTGCTGGATAACCCGCGCTTTGCTGTCCAGAATCAATTTAACCAGCTCGTCACGGCGCGGTTCCACTAATTTGCGCCCGTCACGCCCGACAAAAATCAGTTTGTCAGAAGCATTGATCACCGCGGCCAACTTACAGCGCTGGCGCTCACCTTTAATCTCGATATCCACCCAGGCGCCAATGCCCAGCGAGCGCACAGCTTGCATGGCGACTTCCCATTCATCAATCCGCGCCTGTTTTTCTGCCAGCAGCTGCCGTTCACGCTCTGCGTCTTCTTTTTGTTGACGTTGTATGGCTTCTGCAGCAGCGCGTTGTGATGCCTGAACCCGTGCATACCGTGCCGCTTCCTCTGCCGCTTTTTGTGCTTCTTCAGCTGCCCAGCGTGCATCTTCCGCAGCGCGTCGCGCTTTTTCTTCTGCCAGTCTGGCGTGCTGCTCCAGCTGTAAGCGCGCCTCTTCTTCTGCCCGCGCCCGCGCTTCCAGTCGCTCGTGCGCAATACGCTCGGCTTCACGCCGCGCCTTCTCTTGCGCCACTCGGCGGCGATCGCTATCAATGCGCTGGCGGTCTGCCGCTTCAGCCATCAGCATCGCCTGCCGCTGATACAGTTGCAGGAAATTGCTCACCGTATCTCTCAGGATTTGAGAAAAATTATTTTCAGCGTCCAGCAAACGTACATGGCGCGCCGCTAGTAAATACGCAAATTCTTCCAGCGATTTTTCCAGACACTTGGCACCCAGCACATTAACGAACAACAACTGTCCACCATCGTCCATCTTCATAGCCAATCGGCAGCGGATATTCTCACCATCATCACGCTGGTAGATCAGCCACTGCCCTTCCGGTATCCGGGCGACCTGTTCCAACAAGGCGCTGCTGATATTGGCGCTGACGCCGGCGTGTTCATGCATCACCGACAAAGGTTCCGCCTGGCGTAGTTCAAGCTGGTTGCCCAATAGAATCTGCATATGCAGTTTTTCAATGCGCCCCATCCACTCTTCCATTTCTGCGGAGTCTGCAATGCTGACCAGCTGCTTGCTGAGCAGTGGAATGACCTTGGGAATACTCTGGTAGAGGCTCTGCATATCCGCCCCTTCTTCCCTTGCTTGCATGGAATCGATCAACAGATGCGATGCCCTGATCAGCTGCCGCCACGCGTCACTTTCAATGCCATGACTGAGACACACCACCTGCATGGAATGCAGCAGCGGCCCCTTGATCAGCTCCTCGACCGCTTCCGGCATGGGAGCCCTATTCAGCAATTCAGCCACCTGTTGCCGCACGAATCGCTGCGATTGCTGCCCTGCCTCGGCTCCCCGTGCGGTCTGACACACTCGGCTGGTCAGTGTTTCTGCACGCTGGAAATCCTTGTTTAACTGACCTGATAACTCCTCCAGCCAATCCTTGAAGGGTGCAGTAGCCGGATCGGCATTGCGCAAGCGAGACAGCATCTCATCGATGCGCAGGCGATATTTTTCACCGGGCTTGCCGAGGACAGGGCTCCAGTAACGGGCGGCATCCCACAGCTGATCCAGCAATGAGACTAGAGGATGTTGCAATGAGTATATGACTTCCGGTTGCCGCAACAGCACGCTGACCACCAGAGGTCGCAGCGCAAGAAACCCTTCCAGCAATGCCGGCTCCAGATCGGTCTGCGACTGGCAATGCTCAAACACCTGATCACAGAAATACAGCAGATTGGCATCGTATCGGCACAAAGCGAGTGCTCCGGGCCGGCAAACCGCTTGCTCCAGCGCTTCCCACACCGGCAAATCAACATTCTGCAATCCCACCAGACGCGCCAAAAGTGTCTGACGAGATCGATCATCCCCATCCACTACCTCGGATGTGGAAAAGCGCCCTTCTTTCAAGGCTTGTCTGAGCAGTACTTCTACAGGCATGGAATCCGGCTGTAACCACAAATTTTGCTATCGGTCGCAGAGAATAACACCACACAAACCCGTTGAGCAGTGATGCAATCGGCATTCTTCCAATTGCCATGAAAACAGACAGGCGATGGTATCCTTTGCCACCTCGCCCGACTGTAAGAATGATCATGAAAAACGCTGACTGCATCCTCGTCGACGGCTCCTCATACCTCTACCGTGCCTTTCACGCATTGCCTCCGCTCACTACTTCAAAGGGGCAACCCACTGGCGCGATAAAGGGCGTGGTGAATATGTTGCGCAGCCTGCGCAAAGACTACCCGCACAGTGCAATGGCGGTGGTGTTTGATGCCAAAGGCGACACCTTCCGCAATACGATGTACCCCGAATACAAAGCCAACCGCCCGCCCATGCCGGACGAATTGCGTTCACAAGTTCAACCACTGCACGACATCATCCGTGCCATGGGTTTGCCATTGCTGATTATTGAAGGCGTGGAAGCCGATGACGTCATCGGCACGCTCGCCATGCAAGCACGTCAACACAAACACGAAGTGCTGATCTCCACCGGCGATAAAGACATGGCGCAACTGGTCGGCCCGCACGTCACCTTGGTCAATACCATGACCAACACCATCATGGATCGCGAAGGCGTGATCGAAAAATTCGGCATCGCACCGGAACAGATTGTGGACTACCTCGCGTTGATGGGTGACAAGGTCGACAACATTCCCGGCGTGGATAAATGCGGCCCCAAAACAGCCGTGAAATGGTTACAGGAATACGGCACGCTGGACAATGTTATTGCCAACGCCGAAAACATTGGCGGCAAGATTGGCGAAAACTTGCGCGCAGCAATAAGTTTTTTGCCACTGTCGCAACAACTGGCCACAATCAAGACCGATCTCGATTTACCGCAGAACTGGCATGACTTGCAACCCACTGAACCTGAGCGTGACACACTGCTCGCGCTGTTCACGGAAATGGAATTCAAGAGCTGGATCAACGAAATCAACAATGGCGGCGATGTTATCGCTGCCCTCAAAGAACGTGAAAAAGTGCAAGAGCGCGGCAATATGCAGGATATTTTTGCAGCGGAAAAATCATCAGCTATACCCATTGAAATAGCAGAACCAGAAAAACAAACCGCCCAGTACGAAACCATTAC
>DAOMGA010000114.1:0-5876 GCA_035430085.1 Pseudomonadales bacterium | reverse complement strand
ACACCGGCGAGTATGTCTGGCATTACCAGACCAGCCCCGGCGAGAGCTGGGACTACAACTCCAACATGGACATCACGCTGGCCAACGTCACCATCGATGGCAAGCTGCGCAAGGTGCTGATGCAGACTTTCTGCTTACTGTCAGTAATGACACCTGGTTCGGCGCTTCCATTGGACCGCACCAACATTTACAAATGGCACAAATGCGCGCACGCGAAAATGCGCGGGAAATGTTACGCGCCACCAGCAATGGCATTTCGGCATTTATCGATCACAAAGGAAAAATTATCAGTCGCTCACCGCAATTCGAGCGCTATGTTTTACAAGGCACCATACAGGCTTATCGCGGTCACACACCCTATCAACAATTCGGCAACTGGCCAGTGTTGTTAATGTGTACCGTAATGTTGCTCATCGCATCGCGAGGCAACAGTGCCGCCGGCATCAATCAGCCGACTTACTAGCCACTTCAAATACATCCGGCGACAACTTTCCGCTAGCCAATATGCGTTGCAGTTCTGATCGCATTTTTTCCTGATTGGCCGGTGGCAACTTGCGCCATCGCGTTAACGGCCCCAATAAACGCGATGCAATTTGCGGATTAATAGCATCCAGCTGGATAACTTTATCAGCTAGAAAACGGTAACCACTGCCATCCTGGGCATGAAAATTAACAGCGTTCTGCCCGGTAAATGCACCGATAACCGCCCTGACTTTATTGGGATTCTTGATATCAAATGCTTCATGCCGGAGTAAGTCCTGCACGCGAGCCAAAGCACCGGGTAAATAACCGCAGGCTTGTAATTGCAACCAGTGATTCACTGCCAGCGGTTCATGCTGCCAGCGACGATAAAAAATACGCAAGGCTTTATCGCGCACTGGCGCAATAAAATCGGCATCACAATTAATTAATGCACTCAAGGCCGCACTGGCATCGGTCATGTTGGCGGCATTGTTATATTGCTCCATACACAAACGCGCCAATTCCTTATCATTCAGCAGCATCAAATAGGACAGCGCAATATTTTTCAGACTGCGACCTGCAATCGCCGCTGCAATCGGCTGATACTTGCCCGCAGGCTGGTGACGCAAATAGATATCCTGCAGTTCACGCCGCAATTCATGCGCCAATGTTTTGCGTGCAAATTGTCTGGCCTGATGTATCACAGCGGGATAAGCAACATCCGTTTGTTCTGCGAGATAGTTTTCCCCAGGCAGCTCCAGCATCAACGCCACCATGGCAGGATCCAGTGTGTCGTCCTGCAACAAGACGCGATACGCCGCAATCAATTGGGGATCCAGTTGCATAGCCGGTTGGTGAGAATTAGATTGTTGCTGCAAAATATTGTTCACCAACTCCTGCAATACTTTCAAACCTAATTGCTGTGAAGCATCCCAACGATTGAAACCATCGTTATCATGACTCATCAGAAAAGCCAGCTCAGCACTGGTGTAGGGATACACCAGCTTCACCGGCGCAGAAAATCCGCGCAGCAATGAAGGCACAGGTTTTTCGGATATTTTCTCAAATACAAACACCTGTTCACGTTCAACCAGCTCAAGAATACATTCAGTATTATCTGCCGATTCATGATCGGGCTGCCCGCGCAAATGCAATGCCAAAGCACCGGCCTCTCCCAACAAGCTGACGACCAATGGTATATGAAAGGGTTCTTTATACTGTGCTTCCGGTGTAGGTGGGCAATCCTGCCGCACTGCTACAGTGAACGTCATTTCATCCGCATTGTACTCACCAGTGACAGACAAGACCGGCGTACCTGCCTGCGTGTACCAACGCCGAAACTGTGACAGATCCCGCCCTGAAACAGTTTCCATCGAACTGACAAACTCTTCGATAGTCACTGCGCAACCATCGTAGTTCTGGAAAAACAGATCGCTACCTGCCCTGAATTTTTTTGCACCCAGCAAGCGGTGCAACATGCGAACCACTTCCGCACCTTTTTCATAAACGGTTGGCGTATAGAAATTGGAAATTTCCATATAGGAAGGCGGCTGTACAGGATGCGCCATCGGTCCGGCATCTTCTGCAAACTGCACAGTTCGCAACATATTGACTTCTTCTACGCGCCTGACTGTTCTCGAACCCATGTCAGCAGAAAATTCACTATCACGGAATACTGTGAAACCTTCTTTCAAACTCAACTGAAACCAGTCACGACACGTCACGCGATTGCCGGACCAGTTGTGGAAGTATTCATGCGCCACAACCGCTTCCACACGCTGAAAGCCTTTGTCTGTGGTGATTTCAGCACGCGCCAATACGCAGGATGTATTAAAAATATTGAGCCCTTTATTCTCCATAGCGCCCATATTGAAATCGTCAACTGCTACGATCATGTAGATATCGAGATCATACTCACGACCATAGACTTTTTCGTCCCACGCCATTGCACGTTTTAGTGAGCTCATGGCATGACTGCATTTAGCCAGATCTTTCTCTTCTACATAAATTCGCAGCGTAATTCTTCTACCCGACATAGTCAGGAAAAAGTCTTCCACATATTTCAAATCGCCCACTACTAAAGCAAATAAATAGCATGGCTTTTTGAAGGGATCTTTCCATGTAGCCCAATGCATGCCATTGTTGAGTTTTCCACTTTCCACCAGATTGCCATTGGACAGCAACACTGGATAACGCTTCTCTTCCGCTAGCACGGTCACAGTAAAAACTGACATGACATCCGGGCGATCCAGATACCAGGTAATGCGACGAAACCCTTCTGCTTCACACTGCGTACAGAACATGGTTCTGGATTTATACAAACCTTCCAGCGCAGTATTCAGGTGCGGCTTGATAATCACCATCGACTCTATTTCAAAACTGTCTGGCAACGGCACACGGATAAACAGCTGGTCGCCAGCCACCTGATATTCATCATGCGACAATGCTTTGCCATCCACCAACAAACGACGCGTATCAAGACCGCTACCATCCAGCACCAGCGCTGCAGATGTATCACCTGCAGGATTGCGGCGCATCTTCAATCTGGCGTTAACCGTTGTGGAGGTTTCAGCCAACTGAAAATTAAGATGCGTCTCATCAATAAGAAAATCTGATGGCAGGTAATCCTTGAGGAAAACAGCTTTTGTAGCGGTATCGTTCATGCGCTTCTCATTTATGCGGACATTTCTCGTTTATACAAACCGTTTTACTTTATGCAGATAGCTCTACTTCGTATGCAGTAAATTTCCGGATATTCAACGCGCCATCGGCAAACAACAAATATTGTCCTTTGATACCGAGCAACTCACCCTCAAGCAATGGCACTTTGTCAAAATTGAATGTGCTGATTTTTTCCGGATAACGTATCACCGGATAAACAAACCGCTGCTCTTCTGCATCAGGCAATAAACTCACTGCAGTGACGCCATGTTGCGACTGTAACTGCTCAATGCCCGCACGGGCTTCTCGCAACAAATGATCACGGCTGGCAACGAGATCAATTAACGCAGTGTCTCCACGCAACAAAGTACGCCAGTTGGTTTTATCTGCCACGAACTCTTTGCATAACACCTCCAGCAAACCGGACAAATAACGATCAGCAACACACGCGATAGGCAATGCCTGCACCGCGCCCTGATCCAGCCAGCGTGTCGGCATCTGGCTGGCACGTGTAATGCCTACTTTAACGCCAGATGAATTAGCCAGATAAACAATATGATCTGTCTGGCAGTGTTTTGCTGCCCATTCCGGCTCACGGCAAGTGCCTAGATGAAAATGACACTTTTCCGGACTCATAATGCAACTGTCACATTGCGCGAGCGCTTTGAAACAGGGAAAACAATAACCCTGATTAAAACTGGTTTTGGTTTTTCGCTGGCAATGCGTACAGCGAATAAGACCGGTAAAACGCAAACGGATTTTTTTACCAATCCATTCATTCAATGGCACACAAACATCGCCCAATGGCAACGCGTAGCTAGCGGGCGACTGCTCTGCCCCCGGGACGACCCGCATCTTGTCAAGACAACCCAGTGCGATCACAGCATGACGCGCTTCATCCGCCATAGCTCAATGTTTCACCGGGTTATTCTGCTGCATATCACGCAACACCAGCAACTGCTCCTCGCTCCAGCGATTATCTCTGGTATCGTGTTGAGGATCGCCTTCGCTACCACAGTGTTCGTGATCATCCCGTTGAATATAGCCCACACGATCACGCTCGGACTTATGGCGACCATCATAATAAATCACCGCCTGCATACAGGTTTCACGTTGCGCCGGTGTCAGTCGGTTGCCACCGGGCCATTTCCCCAGCTCGACTGCACGTTTCAGTGCTTCGTAGATTTCTGGCGTAATGTTTTCCAGCAGGGTCTGTAAATCAGGGACGTCAGGAGATTCGAAAAAATCAGGGGGCGAGGACATACTTGAAACCGGAAGGACACATTGAGCTTGCATTTTAACAGAGCAGGACGGACAGCGGATGTGCATTCCTCTATCATGGAAACGATGAGTTGAAAGAAAGGGGGGAAAGCATGGCAGCCAAAGGTTTAAAAATGCTATTGCAGTGGCCGGCACTCTGTCTGCTCAGCTGCGTGTGCAGTATGGGCTGCTCAACCGGCAAAGGCGGCTCGCCGCTCAGCCTGAATGCCGAACGACAACAAAGCTCGGCGGATCAACTGGCTAACGATTACATTGTCTGCATCAAACAGATTGATGACCAATCGGCACGGGAAAACTTTGCCGACAAAAATACGCGCCGCGAGATGGTGCTGGAGAGTTGCAGCGAGTTTAGCAATCGCTTCACAATCGTGCAGGAACAAGCCTACAGCAATGCCTGCCTGGCATCAGGCAAGGATATGAAACTCTGCGATGCACAGGCCGTGAGTCACGCCAGGCGCGAGACAGAGGCGTTACGTCAGCAAGCCAGCCAGCGAATTGAACGCACCAGCGCATCAGGGAACTACAGAACGCCCAATCGTATGAATGTAGCGCCCTAACCATTTGTAGGGTTCCTGCCGACCCAGTTCCCGTTCCACTTCCAGCAGGGTTGCAGCATCTATCTGCACACCCGGATACACATAATCATTCAGGCAACGAATGCCGGTCACCTGAACGATATCCAGCTCGTGCTGCCGCAACCACGCCAACACCTCGGGCGCTGATTGTGGATTTTGCGGCGTCAATCCGCCGGCTTCGCCGGTCAACTGGCGGGCACGCGCCTTGTTAATATTGCCCTTCAGCAAATTTTTCCAGACGATAGATTCGCGGTTGTAAAACGCCAGCGACAAATAGCCACCCGGTTTAATCCAACGCAATAATGGCGCAAGAGTAGCCAGCGGATCCGCCAGCCACTCCAGCACCGCGTGACACACCACCAGATCAAACGGCTGCTGCAGCAACACGCCCGGTAATTGCTGAATCGATGCCTGCACAAACTGCACATGAGTACTATCAATACCATTTTCCATAAACAACTGCTGCGCCCGCTCCAGCATCGGCGCCGCCGGCTCGGTCAGCACAACATGATGACCTAGTGCTGCCAGCCGCTGGCTTATCTGCCCCAGACCACCGCCAGCATCCAGCACACGTAACGGCTTACCTGCCTGCAGCGCAGGAATCGCTGTCAGCATGTCATCCCAGAGTAATTGCAGGCGCAAGTTTCCCTTTTCCGAGCCGTAAATCTTGCGCTCGAAGCGTTCTGCGAGTTGGTCGAAGTGAATATCGTCTGCCATGCCGCTATGATACGGCATCGATAACATCCACACGGAATTCTCATGCGCGTATTACTCACTGGCCCCTTCGGCACCATCGGCACCCGCGTGCTGAATGAATTGCTTGAACGCGGTCACACGGTCAGCTGTTTTGATCTCGACAACAAACTCAACCGCAAGATTGCCAAGCGCTATCAAGGG
>DAOMGA010000113.1:0-5891 GCA_035430085.1 Pseudomonadales bacterium | reverse complement strand
ATTCACCGATGTGATGCTAGCCTGCGCTACCGTGGATGATCGCGCACGCGGCACCTGGATTACGCAGGATATGCTGGATGCCTACGGTAAAATGCATAAACTGGGTTGGGCGCACTCGGTAGAAGTGTGGCAAGACGAACAACTGGTGGGCGGCATGTACGGTTTGGCGATAGGAAAAATATTCTTCGGGGAATCCATGTTCAGCCGCGCGACAGACGCATCAAAAATAGCGCTACTGTTTTTATGTCGCGCATTGGTAAAACTGGATTTCAAGTTGCTGGATTGTCAGGTAGAAAATCCACATCTGCTGTCATTAGGTGCGCAAAATATTTCACGCGACGCATTCCAGTCTGCATTACATGAATTTGCAACGCCTGCTGTGATGTTATCGCAACCGGATTTACAAACAGCGCTGGCGGTTTGTCACTGATGACAAACCAGAAGCTGACATTGCTGGTAACGCATCCGCACCCTTGCAGTTATCTCGCCGATCAGCAAGCGAGCACGGCATTTGTTGATCCACGAATCAGTATCGATGCCAATATGTTTACACGACTGGCAGAAATTGGCTTTCGTCGCAGTGGCGCGCATGTTTACCGACCGCAATGCGCCGATTGCAATGCCTGCATTCCCGTTCGCATACCCGTGCACAGCTTCACACCCAATCGCAATCAATTACGTTGCATCAAACACAATACTGATTTACAGGTTCGCCAACTGGCGTCTATCGACAACGATGATTGCTACGCACTGTTTGAACGCTACATCAATACGCGACACGATGACGGCGATATGTACCCCGCCAGCCGCGAACAATATCAGGCTTTTCTTTGCGCGCCATGGCCGGGCACGTTCTATCTCGCCTATTACCACGATACACAACTGCTAGCTGTCTCGGTGTGTGATCGACTGACTCACGGTTATTCCGCGGTGTATACATTTTTTGATCCGGATGCGCACAAGCGCAGCCTCGGTGTTTACGCGGTACTGAACCAGGTTGCACGTGCGCAACTGGAAGGGCTTGATTATTTGTATCTGGGATACTGGATCAAGAATTGCCAGAAAATGCGCTACAAAACCGGCTATCGACCGATTGAATGCTTCATCAATGGGCAGTGGCGATTACTGAAATAAGTTTCAGGAAAACCGTCGTCAGGATCCATTCATTTCCCTGCAGGTCAGCGGTAACAATCCTTTCGGCTCTACGGATGTCTTATCCTTGCCCTCCGCCTCCATGCCCATTGGCACAGCCGAATAACCGCATAACCATGACATCGGGCTATCAGGCGAACCTGTCACGGTGATAGCGCGTACTGTCAGGAATTTTCCCTGCAATAATTTCACCGCCTTGTTACCAAAAGCGATGTGGAATGCGCCATCTTCCAGCTCAATCGCTTCAACATAGTTACCCAACAGTTTCCGGGGTTGCGGAATGCCGGCTTCAAAGTTGTTGGGCGGCAACTTGCCATTGGCTCGCCGATAACCTTCCACGGGCAATTTAAGCTGCTCCACCAAAGCCAGCGATTCCACGATCTGATCCTTGGCCAGCGACGACAGGTAATACGGCACAGCCAACGTCGCCAGAATGGCGATGACAGCCAGCACCATCATCATCTCCAGCATGGTAAAACCTTTGTGGGTTGTCATAGACCGGCCAACATATCGCGCACCTTGAATAGTGCCAGATCAAGTTTGACGGGCACTCACTTTGAAGAATGTAACTGTATCTTGCAGGGCAGTCGAGCGCTCGCTCATGGCCTTGGCTGTTGCAGCCAGTTGCTGGGATGCTGTTGAATTTTGCTGGGCAGCACAATCCAGCTGGCTCAGGGCAAGAGTGATCTGTTCAGTACCCGATGTCTGTTCCTGAGATGCAAGGGTGATATCTTTCACCAGCTCTGCCGCTTTTATGGTTTGCGGGATCATATCATTCAGCGCCTGACCGGCCTGTTCCGCAATCACGACACTGTTAGTGGTGAGCTGGACAATCTCGAGGGCAGCGCTGCGACTGAGCTCTGCCAGCTTGCGCACTTCTGCGGCCACCACTGCAAAACCGCGCCCTTGTTCGCCGGCACGCGATGCCTCAATAGCCGCATTGAGTGCAAGCAGGTTTGTTTGCGCAGCAATCTCACCGATGACAGAAATCTTGTTGGCGATCAGTTTCATGGCTGTGACGGTTTCCTTCACGGATTCACCACAAGCAATAGCTTTTGCAGAGGAATCGTTGGTCATGTGGTTGGCATTGATCGAGTTTTCTGAATTCTGGCGTATCGATTCACGCATTTGTTCGGTGGATGCACTGGTTTCTTCAATACTGGCGGCTTGTTGTTCTGCTGCTGCACTAATGGAGTCTGCTGTGGCAGAAATTTGCGCCGAGGCACTGGCAACAGTATCGGTATTTTTCTGAATTTCCATGACGATATGTTCAAGAGCATCTTGCATGCGCTCGATGGATGCCATCACGCCGATACTGTTTTTTTTACGGCTGCTGGATTGATTGCCGTCAGCTGATACAAGATCCAGTCGACCATTGGCGATATGGTTGGCAATTTTTGCAACTTCAGAGGGGTCTGCGCCAAGCTGTTGCTCGATGCTGCGCAGGATCAAAAATATTAGCGTGGCTACTGCGGTGATCGAAATAAGCAACACCGCCACAAACAGGAAAAAAGCCAGTTGTTGTTGCTGCTGGTAATGTTTCGTTTCTCTGGCCGTTATTTCTGGAATTTGTTCTAGTGTTTTTGCCAGTTCGGCTTCCACGGCATGAACCTTGTCACGGAATGTAGCAATGGTATTTTTAATGGCGAGTGTATTGTCGACAATCACAGTAAAATCCTGATGGTAGGTGTCAATATTTTTAGCGATAAATCCTCGCGTCATCTCAGGGATGTCTGCGTACTCCATGCGGCTAACAAACATACTGTGGGCATCATTCACTTTCTTGATGAGATCTTCATCTTCGGCAGCTATAAAGTCAGCCTCATAGAGGCGCATTTTCAGAAGCACAATAGTCAGCTCATCCAGCGTCTGACCATTGAGCGCTTCTTGAGCATCGGTAGCGGCTAATGCGAGCTTGCCATACAACCCGCTTTTAGCGTCAAGCCCCCTGGTTTTTTTGAGCTCTGCCAATTGATGGAAGCCGACAGCATAATCATCCAGTAGTTTTCGGGTGTTGTTCAGTGTTTCGCTCATGCCAAACTGGTTCGCCAGTGGCAAGGTGGCGTCAATCAATGCCTGCAGCTGCGCCATTTCAATATCAAATTTTTCGACGTATTCCCAGTTGTTACGCAGCAGGAAGTCTTTTTCACGTCGTCGACTTTCCAGCATCAGTGTTTCAATGGATTTGACTTGAAAAGCCAGTTGCTCTGCTCTCCGGATATTGTCTGTTGCCGTTTCCTGCAGGAAGCGACTCCAGAAATACGATATTGAGACAATCAGAAATCCCGCTATCACAAGGCCGAGTAAAGCGTACAGTTTCTGTTTCAGGTTTGTATTGGCGAGCAGCTTGAAGAGCACAGGATGACCTCGTACAACAAACCCTGAATTTTTCAGGGCTAACGGTTAAAAATCCTTGTTACGTAGACGTCCTTGTTCTTTGTTCAACGGTATGACGAATTGATTGCATTGATATGACATGACAATGTGAACGCCCCTCCTACGCACAATTCTGTAGTGGACAGCCCTCACCCAAATCCATACCCTTAGACCCCTGTTTTTCCTAACAAAATCACTCGGATATTCATTAAAGACTTTGCTTTAGAAACGCCTGTCAATTGACTGATTTCATTAACTTTTTATCAATCTGAAGGAGTACATGCATGGCTAATCCGCATGCCGCAGCCCAGCACGACGACGACGTGTTGCGCGATGGCTTTGAACTGGGTTTTACCTACACGCGTTCTGTCGGTCCTGTTATCGGTGCATTCCTGACCGGTCTACGCGACGGCAAAATGACTGGAATCAAGGGCAGCAATGGCAAAGTCATCTGCCCGCCAACGGAATACGATCCACAGACCTCTGAAGAACTGAGTGAAATGGTTGATCTTCCGTCTACCGGCACGGTCAAGACCTGGAGCTGGATCAGCAAGCCGCACAAAAAGCACATCCTCACCCAACCGTTCGCCTGGGCACTGATCCAGATCGACGGCGCTGACACCAGCCTGCTGCACAAAGTGGACGCAGGTTCCGAAGCCAATATGAAAACTGGCATGAAAGTGAAAGTGCGCTGGGCAGATGATCGCCGCGGCTTCATCACTGACATCGCCTGCTTCGAACCAGTTTGAGGAGAACGCTATGTCAGAAGAACTGAAACCTGTAGAAATTATCGACTCACCGATTTACATGGATTACAGCTTTGCAGCGGGTCGCGCCACATCCAACTTTTTGCGCTCTATCAAAGAAGGCAAACTGGTAGGCCAACGCTCATCCGTCACTGGCAAAGTGATCGTGCCACCACGCGGTTCCGACCCTGAAACCGGTACCCCAACGACTGAACAAGTGGAATTGCCGGACACGGCCACCGTGATCATGTTTACTGTGGTGTATATCCCCATCCCTAACTCGAAAGTGCAACCTCCCTTCATCGTGGCGAACATGGTGCTGGACAATTCCGACCAGACGTTTATCCACCTTGTTTCCGGTTGCAAAAACGAAGACGTGAAAATCGGTACGCGCGTCAAAGCCGTGTGGCGAGATAAAAGCGAATGGACCTACAGCTTCAACAACATCGAATATTTCCAGCCGATTGAAGGTGAAGCACCTGTTGATATTGATGCATTGCGCGCCAAGCGCCTGAAAGAAGTGGAGGCATTTAAACATGCGTGAAGTAGCGATTATTGCCTATCACCAGACACCGATGGTGCGTGATGCAGGCGCAAAAAATGATGTTGAGTTGGTTATGGAAGCTGTACACGGCGCAAAAGCTCAAGTCGGTTTCAAAAATACTGATATTGATTTCACCTGTTCCGGCAGCTGCGATTATCTCGGCGGCGCAGCGTTTGCGTTTGTCGGCGCACTGGATGCACTCGGCGCAGTGCCACCCATTTCTGAATCACACGTAGAAATGGATGCAGCATGGGCGTTGTACGAGGCGTGGATCAAGATCCAGACCGGTCATTTTGATACCGCGTTGATTTATGGTTTTGGAAAAAGTTCGCACGGCCCGATGCACGAAGTGCTCGCGTTGCAACTTGATCCGTACTATACCCAACCACTGTGGCCTGACCAGATCAGCATGGCGGGCTTGCAAGCGCGCGCCATGATGGACGCTGGCAAAATCACTGAAAAACAGATGGCGGAAGTCGTGGCAAAAAGCCGCAAAAATGCCAAAGCCAACCCAAATGCACAATTGAAAGGCGATTACACCGTTGAGCAATTGCTGGCTGAGCCGATGCTGTCTTCACCATTGCGCAAACACGATTGCTCACCAATTACTGACGGTGCTTCTGCATTGATTATCGCTACACGCGAAGTGGCAGAAAAAGTGTTAGCCGGCACTGGCAAGCGCCCGGTTTACATCACGGGTATCGATCACCGCATTGAATCCCACCAACTCGGCACACGCGATCTCACTTCATCTATGTCTACGCGCATTGCTGGCGAACAAGCCGGTGTGAGCAAAGGCAAAGTTGATATTGCTGAATTGCATGCACCGTTCAGTCATCAGGAAATTTTGTTGAAAGAAGCGCTCGGTCTGGATAACAGCACCGTGATCAATCCGTCAGGCGGTCCACTTGCCGGCAACATTTTCATGTCTGCTGGTCTGGATCGTATTGGCGCGGTAGCAACGCGCATCATGAACGGCGAAGCGAATCGCGGTGTTGCCCACGCAACATCCGGCGCTTGCCTGCAACAGAATCTGGTCGCTGTATTGGAGGGTAAATAAGATGGGTAATCCT
>DAOMGA010000112.1:0-5898 GCA_035430085.1 Pseudomonadales bacterium | reverse complement strand
TAGCCGACTTTGTAACCATGTTTTTCAAGAATTTGCTGATAGGTGGTGAGTGTTACGGGAAACTCGCCCCACAATTGTCCGGCTGAACCGAGTCGCCAGAAATGTTGGCCGGTGAGCAGTGCGGATCGTGAAGCAGTGCAGGTCGGCGCGCTGGCATAGGCATTATCGAAATAAATGCCTTCATTGGCGATCCGGTCAAAGTTCGGCGTTTTGACGGCAGGGTATCCGGCGTAACCGGTATAAGCCCATGATTGATCGTCGGTGATCACCAATAAAAAATTAGGGCGCGCCATCTGTTTTACAGGCGATGGTTTATTAAAAATAAAATAGCCCAGCAATAGGCTGACCAACATGGTGATAGTCAGCCAAAGGTTGAACTTTGTTGTGTTCGCCAAGTGTAATCTCCTGCAATACATATTCGCGAGTGTAACGGCGATACGCCCCTGATGTCAGCTCTGTCACGGAGGCGCAGTACAAACTGCTAGAATCGACAACAGACTTTCTGGAATCCTGATCATGCATCTTCATTTTCTTGGTATTTGCGGTACTTTCATGGGCAGCCTTGCCATGCTGGCGCGTGAATTAGGCCACACCGTCACTGGATCGGATGCCAATGTTTATCCGCCCATGAGCACCCAGTTACAGCAACAGGGGATTGTGATCACCGAGGGTTATGATCCTGCGCAACTGCAGCCGCCACCGGATCTGGTTATTGTGGGTAATGCCATGAGCCGTGGTAATCCGGCAGTGGAATATTTGCTGGATGCCGGATTGCCCTATACCTCTGGCCCGCAATGGTTATGTGACCATGTATTGCCGGGGCGTTGGGTGTTGGCAGTGGCGGGTACCCACGGCAAAACCACGACGTCCACCATGCTGGCATGGATACTCGAATGCGCTGGCATGCAGCCCGGGTTCCTGATTGGCGGTGTGCCCCAGTGTTTCCCGGTGTCGGCGCGGCTGGGTGGCAGTGATTTTTTTGTGATTGAAGCGGATGAATACGACAGCGCTTTTTTTGACAAGCGCAGCAAATTTATCCACTACCGTGCGCGCACAGTGATTCTCAACAATCTTGAATTTGATCACGCGGATATTTTTGACGATCTCGCTGCTATCCAGAAACAGTTCCATCATCTGGTGCGGACGATTCCCCACAATGGACTGGTCATTTCCCCGGCAGATTCACAACCCTTGAATGATGTGTTGGCTATGGGTTGCTGGACGCCTGTGGAAACCAGCGGTACGCACGGGGATTGGGCGGCACAAAAGCAGTCGGATGACGGATCGATATTTGCAGTATTGCACCGGGGTGAAGTGGTCGGCACCGTATCGTGGGAGCACAGCGGAGATCACAATGTCAGCAATGCTCTGGCAGCGATTGCCGCGTCGCGCCACGTAGGCGTCGCACCACTGTTGGCTTGTGAGGCATTGAGTCGCTTTGCCGGAGTCAAGCGCCGACTGGAATTGTTATGTGATGTGCAGGGTGTACGGGTGTATGACGATTTTGCTCATCATCCTACCGCTATCGAAACGACGCTTGCAGGACTGCGTCGTCGTGTTGGCGATGAAAAAATTATTGCGGTGCTGGAACCTCGCTCCAACACCATGCGCATGGGTGTGTTCCGCGAGCAGATTGCACCTGCGCTCGCTGCAGCGGATGAAGTGATTTTCTATCAGCCGCCGAATGTCGACTGGGCTTTGAATGATGTGGCTACACAGTGTCGCGCCAGTGCCAGCGTGCTTGATTCGGTAGAAACCATTGTGGCGCAGTTGTCAGCCACTAGAGGGCCGGTGCATATCCTGATCATGAGCAATGGCGGTTTCGGGGGCTTGCACCAGAAGTTGGTGAACGCCTTGCAGCAGCGTGCTTGAAGAAAGACCTTGCGCTATGATGAGGAGACACAAGGAAATCATCACGCTATGAAACCCGCAGCACTGACAGGACGAATACGCGATTCCAGCAAACTCATGCGTAAATCAGAACGCAAGGTGGCGGACTATGTGCTGGCGAACCTGAATGATGTCATCAACATGCGTATTGTTGATCTGGCGGCGCAAGCGGATGTCAGTGAACCGACAGTCGTACGTTTTTGTCGTGCAGTCGGTTGCGAAGGATTTCAGGATTTCAAACTGGCCTTGGCACAGCAACTGGCGTCCAGTCCCAGTTTTGGCAAAGTAGCTGTCACCGATACCGATTCAGTTGCGGATTTCAGCCATAAAATTTTTGACTCCACTATTGATACGTTATTGAAAGTTCGCGATAGCCTCAATCCAGCCAATATCCGCAAGGCGATTGCTGCATTGACCAACGCCAATCGCGTGGAATTTTATGGACATGGCGCATCAGCCGCAGTGGCTGCCGATGCACAACACCGTTTTTTCCGCTTGCAGTTGGCCTCCGCCGCTTATTCCGATACGCACATCCAGAAAATGTCTGCACTATCATTGCAAAAAGGTGATGTGGTAGTAGCCATTTCACAATCGGGTCGCACGCGTTCATTGCTCGACACGATCGAGTTGGTAAAAGATATGGATGCGATCGTGATCGGTATGGCGCCATCAGGTACGCCGATTGCGGAAGCTGCAACAATCCCTATTTGTATCGATGTAGATGAAGAATTCGAAATCTATACGCCTTTATCTTCACGCATTGCGCATCTGGCTGTGATTGATGTGTTGGCAGTGGGTGTGGCGCAACGCAAGGGTCCTCGCTTGCAAGGGCATTTGTACCGTTTGCGCGCTGGCATGCAGTCACTGCGTGTTGCTGATCCTCGTCAGGACGATTGACGTTAGCCATGAGTCTGGCGATCAACAATCCAGTCGTTGATATTATCGTTCCGGTTTTTAATGAGAGAGATAATCTGCCGGAGTTGCTGACACGCTTGCGCGCATTGCCGGATTACGAACGATTTCATCTGATTTTTGTCGACAATGCATCGACTGATGGCAGCGTGGAATTCATCCAGAGCGTTGCCAATGCCAGCGTGATTCTGCACACACACAATCGTGGTTATGGCGCTTCATTACGCAGCGGCATCGCGGCAGCCAGGACAGAGCAGATTGTGATAATTGATGCAGACTGCGAATATCCGCCGGAATGCATTCCGGCATTGCTATGCGCTCTGGTTGATCATAATGTGGTTTACGCCAGCCGTTTGCGGGGTAAATCCACTGCGCGAGAAGCGGGTATGCTGCCGCTCAAGTGGTGGGGAAACCGCATCATTTCTACGGCATACAATATTTTGTTTACTCAGCACACAACAGATCTCTATACCGGCTGCAAAGCGTTGCGGCGCTCGTGTTTGAATAATATTCAACTGCAGCGAGACGGGTTCGAACAAGTGCTGGAGCTGGCGGCTAAACTGGCAGCATGCGGTTATCGTATTGCAGAAGTGCCAGTTGATTTTTCGCCGCGCGCGCGCGGGCAATCCAAAATGGCACATCTCAGTGAAACGTTGAAATATTTTTTCTGGCTGGTGTTTTATCGTCTGCAATTGTCGCCAAGCAGCAGCGCAGCAGTGCAGGAGGCCGAGCGTGGCAAACAATAACCCGGGTTTGAAGTGGGGGCTCATTCCGGCGGCGGGAAAAGGTACGCGTGCATACCCTTACACAGAAAATCGCCACAAGGGTTTACTGGAAGTAAATGGCCAGCCGAATATGGAGCGCATTATCGGCATCATGCGCGACGATTTGCAGATCACCGATATTGTTATTGTTATTGGTCATCTGGGTGAAAGTATTCGCCAGCATTTTGGCGATGGCTCTCAATGGCGTGTGCGCTTGCACTATGTCGAAAATCACGAACTTGAAAAAGGTCTGGCTTGGTCAATACTGCTGGCCAAACCGCTGATTGATGATTTTTTCTGCATCATGTTGTGCGATGAAACCTATATCAGTTCCAATCATGCTGATTTGCTGCGCTGTAGGTATCGTGATGCATTATTCACCTGTGCGGGTATCAAGGTGGATGATGCATCGCTGATCCGGAAAAATTATTCTGTTGTGCAGCATGACGGGCAGTTGCAGCAGTTGATAGAAAAACCGGCTGTGGTGCCCAATGATATTATGGGTAGCGGAACATTTTTATGCTCGCCTGTGCTTTTCGACAAGCTGCAGCAGGCTTTCCAGAAAACGCCGACCTATGTCGAATTTGTAATGTTACTGAATACGCTGCTGGGCGCAGGTGAGCCGGGTCATTTTTTTCTGTTGTCGGGAACTTACGTCAATATCAATGACAGGGATTCATTGGCATTGGCGCGCTATCACGACCGCGATTTGCGTTTTGATCAATGCAAAAAAGCATTATTGGTCTATGCAGAAGGCGATGAGCAGGGCGTGGTTTTCACGATTGAGCGCTACCGTGAAATGGGAGTATTCCAGCAGATTGCTGTGATAGTGCCAGCGGATAGTCATCTGACTGCGCTGATTGAGCAGGCAGGTGCAGAGGTAATTCGCTGTCCGGCGGGTTGTGTGCTGTACGGTGAAAAAATGCAGTTTGCATTACAAAAAATGCATGCCGATATCATGGTGTTAACAGAAGCGGACTATTCGTTTTCCAGTCGCGATGTTGCCAAGTTATTTGCCTATCTGCGCGATGCGGATATGGTGATTGGCACGCGGACTACTCGTCAACTGATTGAACAGGGTTCGACAATGCGTGGCGTTGTCAGGTTGGCTCACGCATCATTAGGCAAGCTTATGGAGTTGCTCTGGTGGGATCGCGAAGCGCGCTTCACGGATACCGGTTGTACGTTTCGTGCATTCTGGCGCAGTACCTATGAAACGATAGCGCCGCAATTGTCCGCGCGAGGTCCCGAATTTTCAGCTGAAATGATGATCGCTTGTCTGGATGCGCGGCTGCGAATTATCGAGGTGCCAGTTAATTATTTTAACCGTAGCGCCTCGCAGATTCGCGCTTACCGTAATCCACAGGCATTCTGGTCTTTTCTTGTGCTTATTTTGAGAAAACGCTGGAAATATCTGGATAGAACATGAGGTATTTTTATCTGTCATCGATAGTATTGCTATTCCTTGGCGGATTTTTCCTTGGATTTTCTGGCAGCGTTGATGATGCCCATATCACTTTCTGGTCTGCATTAACGCTATCGGATGACGGTCAGCTGCTTAACTATAATCACGAGCGCGTTGAACAAAGTTCTGCATTGCTGGAAGTGTTGCTGCTGGCTGTGCTGCATCGCATCAGTGGCATCAACATCGTGGCGTTAGGTCATGTTGCCATGGTGGTCGTGGCAATCATGGCGATATTCTTTACTGGAAAAATGGCGCAGCGCATTTCCCCTGTCTCGGCTCCGGCAAGCTTGTTGTTACTCGGCACTTCGCCGTTTTTTGTCTATTGGTCTTTCAGCGGCATGGAAGGTCCGTTGCTTGCCCTGTTGTTGGTGTTATTGCTGCTGGCTATGGATGACTGGCTGCGAGAAAAATCAACGTTGCTAATAGTTGCCTTGATATCGCTGGCTACACAAATGACGCGACCTGAAATGCCGCTGGTATTGTGTGTTTTTTCGCTCATTCTATTCCCGGCTTATGCGCTATTAAAGTTATCAATATGGCGCTGGAAGTCACTGGCACAGTTTTTTTTCGTGCAGATTATATGCGCCGGATTATTAATCGCGTGGCGTTGGTGGTATTTCGGTGATATTGCGCCGCAACCTGTCAGTGCAAAAATTGGCGGTACATTGTTTTCGTCACTGCAGACAGGTTTGCAATATCTACAACAGACCTTGCTGGACTTGCGGCTGTTATTGTTCACGGCGCTAACTGCAACGTCTTCGCTGCTGGAATTGTTACGCTAGCGTGATCCGTTGGCGCTGATGCTGGTATTGCTATTGTTCGTTTACAGCGCGTTTGTTGTATTCAGCGGCGGTGACTGGATGGCAG
>DAOMGA010000111.1:0-5905 GCA_035430085.1 Pseudomonadales bacterium | reverse complement strand
ATGACGAGATAGAAAACATTACAGTGTTTGATCCTCTAACGGGACAGATGTTGCGAAAACTACCTCGCGTGACCATATTTCCCAAGAGTCATTACGTAACGCCGCGTGAAAACGTGTTGTCAAGAATCGATGATATCAAGCAGGAATTGCGTGAGCGTCTCGATCAGTTTCGTAGTATGGAAAAACATGTTGAAGTGCAGCGTCTGGAGCAGCGAACGGTATATGACCTGGAAATGATTCAGGAACTCGGCTACTGCAACGGTATCGAAAATTATTCCCGCTATTTGTCTGGTAGAAAACCCGGCGAGCCACCACCGACTTTATTTGACTATTTGCCAGACAATGCCTTGTTAGTGATTGATGAATCACATGTCACCATTCCGCAACTGGGTGGTATGTATAAAGGTGATCGTTCGCGTAAAGAAACGTTGGTGGAATACGGTTTCCGCTTGCCTTCCGCTCTGGATAATCGTCCGATGCGTTTCGATGAATGGGAGCGCATTGCGCCGCAAATGATTTATGTGTCAGCCACGCCAGGCGCGTATGAAGAGTTGCATAGCGGTCAAGTCGTACAGCAGGTGGTGCGACCAACCGGGTTGATTGATCCGGAGATAGAGGTGCGTCCGGCGACTACCCAGGTTGATGATTTGCTATCCGAAATTCGGTTACGGGTAGCAGACGGTGATCGTGTATTGGTAACAACATTGACAAAGCGTATGTCGGAAGATCTTACGGATTATTTTATGGATCATGGTGTGCGTGTGCGCTATCTGCATTCGGGCATTGATACCGTAGAGCGAGTAGAAATTATCCGTGATTTAAGGTTGGGTGAATTTGATGTGCTGATAGGTATCAACCTGCTTCGCGAAGGTCTGGATATGCCAGAGGTGTCACTTGTGGCAATCCTTGATGCAGATAAAGAGGGTTTTTTACGTTCGGAACGCTCTTTGATCCAGACAATTGGTCGTGCTGCGCGCAACCTGAACGGCAAGGCTATTCTTTATGCAGATCGAGTAACAGGCTCCATGCAGCGTGCAATGGATGAAACCTCCAGGCGTAGGGCGAAGCAAATCCAGTTCAATATTGATAACAACATTGTGCCAAAAGGTGTACAGAAATCAGTTATCGATATTATGGAAGGTGCTGTGCCTGGTGCGCGCAGCAAGAATAAGAAACGGGCTCAGCAAGTAGCGGAAAACCGTGGCAAGTATCGCGTCAATATCGATGAAATGTCGCTAGAACAAATGACGAAAACTGTGCAGAAGCTGGAAAAGCAGATGCTGGAACATGCCAAGAATCTTGAGTTTGAAGATGCATCGGCGATCCGTGATGAAATGTTGAGAATTCGGCAGCGTGCATTTATTTCGTGATGTAGGTTTTTCCTGGAGGGTCAATGAATAAGCGCTTGATAGTTGTAACAATGCTTTTTCTGTCCGGTATAGTTATCTGGCTGCCCGGCAGTCAGATAATTGAACTGATTATCACCAATGAAGAAATTGTACTGGGTCGTTATTCGCGCGGGCATTTTGGAATTCTGTTGTTGCTGACGCTGATATTATGGGTTGCTGCATCGGTGATGTTTTTTACGCGCCGGAAGCCATTGTCGGAAGTGATATTTGCCCTGTTGATGGTTTACTTGTCTACCGGTGTTAGTGCTTTTGCGTTGGTGGTGGTATCGGGTTTCTTTAACAAACCGCGTTATGTAGAGCAGGAGATCAGTGGTGTTGATGCTGATACCGGTGTTGTGCTGAGTGGTGTTGTGCGACATCGACCGCCGCAGGAGCAATTCAAACTGTTACAAAAAGACGTGCCGGAACAATTGCGCTCTTATCCAGATGCGCCTGCAGGTTATCCAGAGTTTTCATTGGTGCTCACAACTGATTCCAATGGTTTCCGGAATCAACAGGTGCTGGAAAAATATGACATGGTTGCAGTGGGGGATTCCTTTGTTGCGGGTTCTCATGTGTCTGATCATCAGGCGTGGGTCGATCAATTGCGGCAACAGACAGGACAGTCTATTTATAACCTTGGCGTGTCTGGTAGTAATCCGCTGGTCTACCTCAATAATTTCATCACGCTAGGGCGCAAGCTGCAGCCAAAAACGGTTGTGGTGATGTTGTACGAAGGTAATGATTTCCGCGATGCACCGCCATTGCCAAAATTAACCAGCACAGAAAAATCTACTGGCGCAGTCAAACCAGTAGATAAAGCTGCCAGCATCGGTTTTTTGGCAAAAGCATCGCCAGTAACGCAAGGGCTACGTCGTTTGACGGGCGAAGTATTGGCAAAAATTGGTCGTGATAACCCTGTGCCGGGTTATGCTGAATCTGTCGGTTTCATGCCGCTGGCGATTGATACGCCGGCAGGCCGGCAGCATTACAGTTTTGATCCAAAGCGACTGCGTTATCTAGTGGAAGGTAGTGAACAGCAGTTTGCAGATTCCAGCGACTGGAAAAATGTACGCGATGTGCTTGATCAGTTCGTGATGCTTTCCAAAAAAGACGGTTTCCGCTTGTTGTTTGTATATGCGCCCAGTGCCCCGCATGTTGTCATGCCTTTGGCGGCAGAGAAGATTCCTGCTCAGCAGTTATTGAATTTTTCACGGTTTAAACAGAAGGATCTTAATCTGGATGCCGAGACTTACAAGCAGCAGGTATTGGCAAGACTGGATGGTGAAGAGAATGTCTGGAAACATTGGTGTAATGAAGTGGGTGCTGAATGTGTCAGTACCACTTCAGCGTTGCGTGAGGCCGCCGCTGCAGGGCATCAGGTATATTACACTTACGACCAACACTGGACGCCTGAAGGCAATAACGTCACAGCGAAAGTCCTGGCTAAGTATTTAAGTACTGGAAACCATTGATATGCGTCGTTATAACTCGCTGATTATTATCATTGCAGCTTTGCTGTTGTTGTTGGTGTATGTGGCAACGGGGCATTTTGGAGTCGGCGGGCACAAGAAAACCAAAGCTCCATATCAACTGTTGGTGACAGCCGTGAAGGCATCACCACAAGAATTGCGTGACACGGTTGATGCGTTGGGTACCACAGCGTCCAATGAATCCATCAACGTGAGTGCTACCGTCACAGCAACTGTTCGTGCCGTCCATTTTGAAGATGGCAGTCAAGTCCAGAGAGGCGCAGTGATGGTGGAACTGGATGCAGATGAAGCGCGCGCTGATGTGGAGCAAGTGCGCGCCAATCTGGCGGAAGAAGAGCGGCAATTACGTCACTTTAAATTGCTGATTGACCGCAATGCTGTGTCGCAAACCGATATGGAAAAACAACAATCGGTTGTCAATGTTGCTCGCGCAAAATTGGCAGCTAATGAAGCAAGGCTGCAGGATTACACAATTGTGGCGCCGTTTGCCGGTGTGCTGGGCGCGCGTCGGGTCAGTGTCGGGGCGCTGGTGTCACCCGGAACTATAATTACGTCGCTCGACGATCTCGATAAAATCAAGGTGGATTTTTCGGTTCCTGAAGTCTATTTACCTTTACTGCGCCAGGGCTTGTCTGTGCAGGCGCATTCACAAGCCTATAGTGAGCGTACATTTGAAGGCATCATCAGTTTTGTTGATAGCCGTATTGATCCGGTGACGAGGGCTGTTGCATTACGTGCGCAGTTGGATAATCGCGATAAACTGTTGCGTCCAGGCATGTTGTTACAGGTAAAAATCCAGCAAGCTCCACGCCGTGCCTTGATGGTGCCGGAGCGCAGTGTGGCGCCATTGCGTGGTGACCAGTTTCTCTATGTTTTAGAAAACAATACGGAAGGAAAACCCGTTGCCCGCCGCAAAGTGGTGACGCTAGGGCAGCGTACAGCTGGGATGGTGGAAGTTGTCAGTGGCATCACTGAAGGTGAGACGGTAGTGGTGGATGGCAGTATGTCTGTGCAGGATGGCATGAGCGTGACTGTACAAGATGCAGTTGTACCGGATTCAGCAATGCCAGCAGGGAAATAACCCGGTGATTATTTCTGATATTTCTATCAAGCGTCCGGTGCTGGCTACTGTCGCCAATATTGTCCTGGTGATTTTTGGCATTATCGCTTTTCGTGAATTGCCGCTACGCGGTTATCCGGATATTGATCCGCCGGTTGTGTCAGTTGAAACCGTATACCCCGGGGCTTCAGCTAATGTGGTTGAATCAAAAGTTACCCAATTGCTGGAAGACCAGTTGTCCGGTGTTGAAGGTTTGCGCGTACTGAGTTCTGAATCGCGTGAAGGCAAATCGCAAATCAATATGGAATTCAGTTTGTCGCGTAACATTGATGCAGCTGCAAACGATGTGCGTGAAGCGGTTACGCGTGTTATTGACCGCTTGCCTGAAGAGGCGAAGCCACCCCAAGTGAATAAATCCGATGCGGATTCGTCGGTCATTGTCTGGTTTGCCGTGTCATCAACCCAGTTGACGCAGTTGGAATTGAGTGACTACGTAGACCGCTATGTCGTGGATCGTTTCAAAGTGGTTGATGGCGTGGCGCGTGTGCAAGTGTGGGGTGAGCGACGCTACGTGATGCGCATTACGCTGGATCGATCAGCAATGGCTGCACGCGGTATTACAGCCAATGATATTGAAACCGTTTTGCGCGCAGAAAATATTGAGTTACCGGCGGGAAAAATTGAATCGGTTGACCGGGAGTTTACGATCCGTGTTGCGCGTGCTTTCAATAATGCGGATGAGTTCAAACAGTTAGTGTTGGCGCGTGGTGGGGAGCCCGGTGGTACAGGGCATCTGGTTCGATTGGGCGAAGTGGCAGCTGTTGAGCTGGCAGCGCGCGATGAAAAAACCTTATTCCGTGGCCTGGTTGAGCCTGGCGAGCAGGGCAATAATATGGTCGGGATTGGCATCATCAAGCAATCCAAGGCCAACACCGTGGATGTCACACGACAAGCGCGTGCTGTGGCTGCAGAGATACAGAAAACGCTGCCTGATCATATGAAGGTGACAGTCACATTTGATACAGCAGTTTTTCTTGAGCGTTCTGTGGAAGAAGTATATGTCACGCTGGCGTTGTCGATGGTGTTGGTAATACTGGTTATTTACATTTTCCTCGGTAGTTGGCGTGCCACATTGATTCCCGCACTCACTGTGCCTGTCTCAATAATTGGCGCGTGCATTTTTGCCTGGCTATTCGGATTTTCTATCAATATTTTGACATTAATGGCGTGCGTGCTGGCGATTGGTCTTGTTGTCGATGACGCAATTGTGGTGCTGGAAAATGTACACCGGCGAATCGAGCGTGGCGAACCGCCTTTGCTGGCAGCGATTAATGGTAGCCGTGAAGTGGCATTTGCTGTTATTGCAACATCGCTGGTATTGGTGGCGGTGTTTGTGCCAATTGTTTTTATGGAAGGTAATATCAGCCGATTGTTTGGTGAGTTTGCCCTCACGCTGGCGGCAGCTGTCGCCTGTTCAGCATTTGTCGCGCTCACCTTGTGCGCCATGTTGTGCTCGAAATGGCTAACTTCTCACGGCGAACCCGGTTTGGTGGCGCGTATTTCAGAAAAATGGTTTGCGCGTATCGAAAACAGTTACAGCGCCAACATACAGGCTGCAATCAGCAAGCCGTGGCTGGCTGTGATTGTTTTGCTCTTGTCCAGTGCATTGGTGTGGCTCTATTTCGGTAAAGTGCCGCGTGAGTTTGATCCAGGTGAGGATCGCGGAATTTTTATACTGATTGTGCAGGGTCCTGAGGGAGCCAGTTTCGATAATACACAACAGGTCATGCTCGAAATTGAACGGCGTTTGCAGCCTCATGTAGGTGGTAAAGAACTTGAAACGGTGTTGCTGCGTCTCCCGGGTTTTTTTGGTGGAGTTAATTCGGGTCTTGGATTGGTCGTGTTGAAACCGTGGGAAGAAAGGGAGAAAACCGGCGACCAGATTATGGCCGATGTGCAGGCAA
>DAOMGA010000110.1:0-5907 GCA_035430085.1 Pseudomonadales bacterium | reverse complement strand
ACGGTACACATAGGCCATGTGCTGACTGTCCAGGCATAAAAAGACAGCGTCATCAAACTCGCCACTGGTATGCCATACGCGGGCAGGCGGTGCTGGATGATATTGCAGCTGAGCAAGCCGACCATGATGCACAACGTGAGGTTGCCGATGAAGCAGAGTATGTGCAGATCCAGATAGCCGAGCAGGAAATAATGAATGAGCGTGACAGATTTGGTGAAGACAGCGCGATTCTGGAAATAGGTCCACCAGGTGTTGCCGAGCTTTTCAGAAAATGTGGGCGCTTCCAGATAGTGAACGACAGTGAAAATAGACTGGATATACCCATCACCTTGCGGCGTGTTGGCTGTTGTGCCCCAGATGACCGCCATATAGACCACCGCCGCCAGAAGCGCCACGCCCATCAGCGCTATATTTCCTGCTGATGCGTATTGTTTGCCGTGTGGCATAAATGAATTTTGGGTGCCGGGTGTTTGCATGGAAATCGGTGTCTGCATAGCAATCGCGTTTAAAGTCAGTGTCTTATAGTTGAGGCAGATAGTGGGCGAATACACGCTTACCTGCAACTACTGCTACAATCGCGACCACTTTTTTGACCGGTCAGTATTCGCTGGCCTGCTGGGGGACATCAGGGCATGTACAACCGCTATCCATTATGGAAAAACCTTCTTGTAGTCGTGATTCTGGGCTTGGGGCTGATCTATGCCGCCCCGAATCTCTATCACCCGGATCCTGCTGTGCAGATCTCCGGAGAATCCGGTGCGACTGCCATGAGTCAGGTGGTACTTGACCAGGCGGTGGGTGCACTGGGGCAGGCAGGTATTAGCGTCAAGTCGGCTGAATTTAACGCCGGAGCTGTCCTGATTCGCCTGAATGAACGCGAACAGCAATTAGCCGCCAAAGATGTCATCGAGAAGGCTATGGGGTTTAACTTCGTGGTGGCATTAAACCTTGCTCCGACCACGCCATCCTGGTTGATGAGCATGGGTGCGAAACCTATGAAGTTAGGTCTGGATCTGGCAGGTGGTGTGCACTTTTTGCTGGAAGTGGATGCCAGCGCCATGATTGATAAAAAAGTGGAAAGTGCTGCGACAGATTTACGTCGTGCCTTGCGGGAAGCGAATTTACAGAATCGTCAGTGGGCGGTGCGTATGGAAGGCAAGTCAGTTGTCTTGCGCTTTCCGGATGCAGCGAGCCGTGAGGCGGCGATGCCCACTATTCGTGATCAATCCGTTGGCATGACGCGAGATCAATCGGAGCGGGACGGACAATTTCTGGTGACTTTATCTCTGGATGAGCAAGCGATACATGAACTGGAAAGTTATGCGGTGAACCAGAATGTGGTGGCGTTGCGCAATCGCGTAAATGAGCTGGGCGTGGCTGAACCTCTGGTGCAGAAACAGGGTCGCAATCGTATTGTGGTTGAGCTGCCGGGTGTGCAGGATGCGGCGCAAGCCAAGCGCATTATTGGCAAGACAGCCAATCTGGAATTCCGTTTGGTAGCCGATGCCAATACACCACCATCACAACGTGAGCGCTTTGGTTTTCGCAACAAGCCGGGTCGGGATTACGAACTGGAAGAATCGGTGATTGCCACAGGTGATCAAGTGACCGGTGCAACGTCAGCATTTGATTCTGAATCCGGAACGCCGCAAGTCAATATCACGCTCGATAGCAGCGGCGGCAACAGCATGAACCGCGCGACCCGAAATAATATCGGTAGACCGATGGGCGTGCTGTTTATCGAAACCAAAGCGGAAATGCAAAAACAGCGCAAGCCGGATGGTACTGAAGAGCTGGTGCGTGTACCTAAAACAGAAAAAAATCTGATCAATGTCGCTACGATACAAAGTGCATTGGGTGTGCAGTTCCGGATTACCGGTCTGGACAGCGCTGCAGAAGCTTCCGAGTTAGCACTGTTATTGCGCGCCGGCGCACTGGCCGCGCCGGTTTATTTTATTGAAGAGCGCACAGTGGGGCCGTCTTTGGGCGCAGATAATATCAGCCGTGGCTTCCATTCCACCTTGTGGGGTTTCGCTGCGATTGCACTATTCATGGTGATTTATTATCACTTGTTCGGTGTGGTGTCAGTGTTGGCATTGGCATCCAATCTGGTGTTGCTGATTGCTTTGTTAGCACTACTGCAAGCGACATTGACGCTGCCCGGTATTGCGGCGATAGCATTGACACTTGGTATGGCAATTGATGCCAACGTGTTGATTAACGAACGTATCCGTGAAGAGTTGCGCAATGGTGCAAGTCCGGGGGCTGCCATCATGGCAGGTTATGAACGTGCATTCGGCACGATTGTTGATTCGAATGTCACAACCTTTATTGCTGGTTTCATGTTGTTAATGTTCGGTTCGGGCCCGGTGCGCGGATTCGCCGTGGTGCATTGTCTTGGCATCCTGACATCGATCGTTTCATCGGTGGTGATATCCCGTGCATTGGTGAACCTGATTTATGGTCGCCGTAAACAGCTGACAGGTTTGTCTATCGGACAAATCTGGAAACCCACCGGCGCGTCTGGTGTACCCACAACGACGCCTGCCGCGCGCGCCTGAGGAGAATTGTCATGGAACTGTTTCGTATCAAGAATGACATTCCGTTTATGCGGCACGCGCGCATTTTTAATGCGCTATCGTTGGTGGTATTCCTGCTGGCTGTTTTTTTTCTGGTAACACGCGGTCTGCATTTATCAGTCGAGTTTACGGGCGGCACGCTGGTAGAAGTCCGGTATCAGGAAGCGGCTGATCTGGACAAGATTCGCGATGCACTTAAAAAAGGTAATTTTGGTGAATCACTGGTGCAGAATTTTGGTTCGCCACAGGATGTCATGATTCGTGTGCCGTTGCTGGAAGACGGTGATTCCAGGCATCAGGGCGAACGCGTGATGGAATTGCTGGTGGTCGATGCGCCTGGCGGGACGTTGCAGCGCGTTGAGTTTGTTGGTCCGCAGGTGGGGAGTGAGCTGGTAGAAAAAGGTTTGACTGCGCTGGTGCTGGTTATTTTCGGCATTATTGTTTATCTGTCGATGCGCTTTGAATGGCGTTTTTCTGTGGCAGCGATTCTGGCCAATTTACACGATGTGGTAATTATTCTCGGTTTCTTCGCATTTTTTGGCTGGGAGTTTTCCCTGTCAGTATTGGCAGCTGTTCTCGCTGTACTGGGTTACTCTGTGAATGAATCGGTCGTGGTATTTGACCGTGTGCGTGAAACATTTCGCGGTCGACGTGATCTTGAAACCACGCAGGTGCTGGATCATGCCATCACCAGCACCATTTCGCGCACCATCATCACACACGGTTGTACCCAGATGATGGTGTTATCCATGTTGGCATTCGGTGGTGAAACCCTGCATTACTTTGCCATGGCATTAACCATCGGTATTTGTTTTGGTATTTATTCATCGGTGCTGGTGGCTGCGCCATTGGCGCAAATGTTTGGTATCAGTCGTGAGCATTTCATCAAGGCGCCACCATCAAAAGAAAATATTGAAGGTGAATTGATTCATCCCGAGCCGGATATGGCTGAATTCCGCTGACAGGTAATCAGGTATGACGTATCGCGCAGACATGATGTTAGGGCCGGTGATTGTCGATGTTGCCGGTTTGTCTTTAACTGCCGATGATGAAACGCTGCTGAGAGAGCCGTGGGTCGGCGGGATTATTTTATTCACACGCAATTACCAATCGGTAGCGCAATTGCGTGAACTGGTTGCACAAATTCGCGTAGTCCGCCCTGAATTGCTGATTTGTGTGGATCAGGAAGGCGGTCGCGTGCAGCGTTTCCGCGATGGTTTCACGATTATTCCACCGATGGCAGATATCGGTGCGGCGTATCAGAAAAATGCAGAGACTGGCGTAAAGCTGGCCCGGGCTTGCGGGTGGTTGATGGCTGCCGAATTGCGTGCGTGCGGTGTGGATCTGAGTTTTGCGCCGGTGCTTGATCTGGACGATGAACGCTGTGCTGTGATTGCCAACCGTTCTTTCTCGCTTGACCCGCTTGTTATGAGTGTCTTGAGCGAAGCGTTCATTGACGGTATGCATGAAGCCAATATGTGTGCGACTGGCAAACATTTTCCTGGTCATGGTGCGGTGTCTGGTGATAGCCATCATGAAACTCCGATAGACACACGCGTACTGGATACAATTCTTGCAGAAGATGTGATGCCGTATCGCAATTTATGTGAACAAGGCAAGCTGGATGCCGTGATGCCGGCGCATGTGGTGTACAGCGCTGTAGATAAAAACCCTGCCGGTTTTTCGCCATTCTGGTTGCAGGAAATTCTCAAGGAACAACTGCGGTTTGATGGCGTAATTTTTAGCGATGACCTAACGATGGAAGGTGCTGGTGTTATTGCTGATATGGGAGAGCGTGCGCATGTTGCTTTGGCAGCAGGTTGCACGGCGCTTCTCGTCTGTAACCAGCGTCCTGCGCAGTTGGCCGTTGTCGAAGCGTTGAAACAATCAACACTGAAACCTGCCAGTAATTTACAGCGCCTGAAACGTCCTTTCACGTGGCTGGATCTGGATAGTTTGCGCAAGTCTGGTAAATGGATCGAGAATCATCATCTGTTGCAGCAGAGTCTTGCGCTGTGAGTGTGTCGCTGCAGGAAGTGGATGAGATCTGGCGCGAAGCCGAGTGTCTCTACAACCGCGAACAAGTGCACTCTGCTATTGATGTGATGGCAGAAAAAATATCAACAGTATTGAAAGACCGGAATCCGCTGGTGCTGTGCTTGATGAGTGGCGCCATGGTGATTGGTGGAAAATTGATGCCGCGTCTCGATTTCCATCTGCAGCTGGATTACATCCATGCCACACGTTATCGCAACCAGACATCTGGCGGTGCGGCGGTCGAATGGATTGTAAAACCGCGCCATGATTTGCAGGATCGCACTGTGTTGATTGTGGATGATATTCTTGATGAAGGCATCACGCTGCACGATGTGATGCAGTGGTGCAAACAGCAAGGTGCCCAAAAAATTTATACCGCGGTGTTGGTAGAAAAACATCACGATCGCCGCCAGCCGCCAGAGTTGAAAGCAGATTTTGTCGGCCTGGATGTGCCGGACCGTTATGTGTTCGGCTATGGCATGGATTACAAAGGTTATCTGCGTAACGCGCCCGGCATCTATGCCGTTAAAGGAATGTAACGTGACAATTGCAATTATTGGTGGCACAGGTCTCGATCAACTCGATGGTCTACATATTGAAGAAAAGTTGGTGGTGAATACGCCATACGGTTCGCCATCTGCACCGATTCTCAAAGGCAATTTTCACGGTAAGTCAGTCTATTTTCTTGCGCGTCATGGTGAAAATCACGAGTGGCCGCCACATCGTGTGAATTATTGCGCGAATATGTTTGCGCTAAAAAAACTGGGTGTGGAGCAGGTGGTTGCCGTGAATGCTGTCGGCGGCATTCATCACGATATGGGGCCTGCAGTGATCTGTGTGCCAGACCAGATTATTGATTACACCTGGGGACGTATCCACACCTACAGTGATGATGAGCATTCACCACTACAACATATTGATTTCACTTTTCCGTATGCAGATCGCACACGTGAATTGCTGGTGCGTGCTGGTGATGCGGCAGGTGTTTCTGTGTTGGCTCGCGGTGTTTACGGTTGTACACAAGGTCCGAGACTGGAAACTGCTGCAGAAATTGTGCGCATGCAGCGTGATGGATGCGATCTTGTAGGCATGACAGCGATGCCGGAAGCACCCCTCGCTCGTGAAATCAATCTGGATTACGCCAGCTTATGCGTAGTAGCTAACTGGGCTGCGGGTTGCACAGACGAGTTGATTACCATGGAAGCGATTGATGCCACACTGAAAGTGGGCATGGATAATATTCGAAAAGTTTTACAACAAGCTTTACTGCTGCTTTAAGCCGCAGTTATTT
>DAOMGA010000109.1:2016-5995 GCA_035430085.1 Pseudomonadales bacterium | reverse complement strand
CAGGCGCAGGCGGTGAACAGGCGGGTAAAGCGTCAGGCGGCAATCCTATTATGGCGCTTATGAAAGGCATCATGACTTCAGATCCCAAAAAAGTTGCCAAGACAATGAATTATGATCCAGAAGCTGGCACCAACCCGTATGCAGACAGGCTTAAAAGTTTAGGTATCGACCCTAAAGAGTTTGCTCAATCAACTGGCGTTGAGGGTGGTGAAATCAGCGCGGATCAAATCAATGCGTTTATTGAAAAAAATCCTTTGATGAAAGGTGCTATCGCCAATGCAACGGGTGAAAACCGTTCGGCAGATCATTCGGGTAGCAAAGGTAATACGGAAACAGATGCGGCTGTTCGCAAAGCTATAGGTGAAGAGTAAAACAGGATAACTTTCAAGCAGGTGCAGTAAACAAAACTTCTGCACTGGTCTTGAGGATGTCTCCAGCAGTGAGCGTGATTTTCACTGTGATGGTTGTGTCCTGTTTGCCAGTTACTTCCCCGCTGATGGTCATTTCATCATCGGGGCAAATGGAGTCCTTCATTTTGAAAGCCAGGCGTTTTATCTGCGCTTGAGGGCCGGCCCAGTCGGTAATATATTTTGAAATCCATCCGGCTTGTGACGGCGTGTTCAGGATAATGCCGCGCAAACCGGATTTGATAGCAATTGCATGGTCATGGTGAATGGGTTGCCAATCGCGTGTAGCAGCTGCAGCGCTGATAATTTTTTGCGCTGTCATTTTCACCTGCAAAGCGGGCAGCTTGTCACCGATATTGATTTCAGAAGCGGATAGGTTTTTAGGCGTCATGCCGTGCCTCTCTGATAGCCAAAGAAACTGACAGATTCAACACCGACTATCTCATTACGCTGGTTCTTGTAGGTGACGTCAATCGTCCAGTTGCGACCTGTACCAAGTTTATTGGTTTTGATGTCGCTCACTTCGCGCAGCGATTGTTCTGCGCGAACATGATCGCCAATCCGCAGTGGCACACCGAATTCATACACTTGCTCAGCGACAATGCCGCGTGGCAATCCCAGTAAATCTTTTACGCGAAAGTGCAATTCCAGAGGGCGGTTGATTGGTTGGTCGCCGCGTGATGGCGTCCATGTGTGAGGGCGGTTGTACGCGCTTAACATGCCTGGTGGTGATATGCCATCATTCCAGTAAAGCGGGTTGCCATCTTCGACAGCAGAACAGAAATTTTCAATCTGACTCTGATCCACCGCTACTTCTGCGTCGTCGATAACAACAACTTTGCCGATCCATTCCTGAATTTGTTGCGGAAGATCAGGCACCGCTACATCACCAACGGTAGTTCAAGTCCGCGGCGTGCGATAATGTTTTTTTGCACTTCGGAAGTGCCGCCGCCGATGGTATCAAGCGCAGTGGCGCGCAGGGAATGTTCCCATTTTCCATCCAGCGGTGCGTGTTCAACACCTTCATGCAACATCCCGGATGGGCCAAGAATCTCCAGCGCGGCATTTGCAAGGCGTTGGCCGAGTTGCGTACTGTACAGTTTGCACATTGCAGCTTCTACCGTTGGTACGCCGCCTTTGCAAGCGGCTGCAATCACGCGACGCTGCAACATGATGGTGGTTTCCAGATCGGTAGATAGCTGTGCAACAATTTTTCGTACATGAGGGTCATTCTTCAGCGGCTGACCATCGCGCGTTTCATTTTTGATCATCTCAACGAAGACATCAAATTTCTTTTGTATAGGGCCAACGGTGTAGAGAGTGAATCGTTCGTAATCCAGTGCTTCGCAAATATACGTCCAACCTTTATTCAATTCACCTACTAAACCGTCGTCGGGAATAAATACATCATCAAAAAATACTTCGTTGGTGCGGTGGTCGCCCATGGTTTTGATTTCGCGCACGGTGATGCCATCGGAGTTCATGGGAATCAGGAACAGCGAGATACCTTTGTGTTTGGCGACTTCAAAATCAGTGCGTGCTGCCAGCCAATACCAGTCTGCAAAATGCGCAGACGTGTTGTAGATTTTCTGACCGTTTACTTTCCAGCCGCCGTCGATTTTTTCGGCTTTCAGTTTTAATGATGCAAGATCGGAGCCGGCACCCGGTTCGGAGTAGCCCAGGCAGAATTCGATATCGGCATTCAGGATTTGCGGGAGAAATTCGGCTTTCTGTTTGGCAGAGCCATGGCGTATCAGCGTCTTGCCGACACAGCCCACGCCTTTGCCGATCAGCGGTGCACCGACCGAAGCCAGCTCCTCATTGACCAGATATTCAAAGATGCCTTCTTTGGCTTGTCCGCCGAATTCCACCGGCCAGCTCATGCCAAGGTAACGCTTCTTGGCAAGCTGCTTGTTGAATTCACGACGCTCCGGACTATCGGTCAGCATAGAATCGGCTTCGCGGTTCGGGCTCATCACCTCATTGGCGTAGGGCTTTTTAGCTTCTTCAGCCAGAAAAGCGCGCACATCGTTGATAAATTGCTGTTGGTCGGTGCTGAATTCAAAATCCACGGGGTGCTCCTGAAAACGGGGGTCATCACATGGGTGCATTTTCGCCGGTTTAGTCACCCTGTGCCAGTGGGATTTCCACATCAGCCCCTCCCCCTGGCAGTGACAGCCCGTTATGATGGCACCTTGTTTTTATTCTTCTCGGGATGATGTCGATGGTCAAAAAAAATGTTTTCTATGCCCAGTCTGGTGGGGTTACTGCTGTTATCAATGCCTCGGCAGCAGGCGTGATTGAAACCTGCCGCGCGCACAGCGACAAGATTGGTAAGGTTTATGCAGGTAGCAATGGCATCATCGGCGCGCTGCGTGAAGAGTTGATCGATACCAGCAAGGAAAGCACGCAGGCTATCAGTGGGTTAAAGCATACGCCATCCGGCGCTTTTGGTTCCTGCCGTTACAAATTGAAAGGGGTTGACCAGCATCGTGCTGAGTACGAGCGTTTGATTGAAGTATTTCGCGCACATAACATCGGTTATTTTTTTTACAACGGCGGCGGTGATTCTGCCGATACCTGCCTGAAAATTTCCCAGCTATCTGAAACCATGGGTTATCCGATACAAGCGATTCATGTGCCGAAAACAGTCGATAACGATTTGCCGATCACCGACAACAGTCCCGGTTTTGGTTCGGTGGCGAAATACGTTGCGATATCGACAAAAGAAGCCGCGCTGGACGTTGCTTCCATGTGCGAAACCTCTACCAAAGTTTTTATTCTGGAAGTGATGGGGCGTCACGCCGGCTGGATTGCAGCAGCTGGCGGCTTGGCAGCAGAACAGGATGGTGACGCACCTCATATCATTATCTTTCCGGAAATTGCTTTTGATAAAGCAAAATTTTTGAAGCGCGTAAAAGAAACCGTACAGAAAAATGGTCATTGCGTGATTGTTGCCAGCGAAGGTGCGCAATACAAAGATGGTACTTTTCTGGCTGATGCCGGTACGGTTGATGCTTTTGGTCATAAACAACTCGGCGGCGTTGCCCCTACATTGGCGCAGTTGGTAAAAGATGAACTTGGCTATAAATACCATTGGGCATTGGCTGATTATTTACAGCGCGCAGCGCGCCATATCGCGTCAGCAACTGATGTTGAACAAGCGTATGCTGTAGGCAAAGCTGCGGTTGAAATGGCATTGGCTGGAAAGAATGCAGTGATGCCTGCAATTACCCGCGGCAAAGGCAAAAAATATTCCTGGACAATTACCGAAGCGCCGCTGGCCAAAGTTGCCAACGTCGAGAAAAAAATGCCCCGTAACTTCATCAGCAAAGATGGTTATGGCATCACCGAAGCATGTCGTGAATATCTCAGTCCATTGATACAGGGTGAAGATTATCCGCCCTATAAAAATGGTATCCCGCAATATACGCGTCTGAAAAAAGTGATGGTGCCCAAAAAGCTCAAAGCTGAATTTAAAGTAAGCAAATAAATCAAGTGGGCAATTAAGCAATGGCAAAAATATCAATCCGGCATGAACATACGCAGCCAGAACACACGGTCAGGGAAAT
>DAOMGA010000109.1:0-2006 GCA_035430085.1 Pseudomonadales bacterium | reverse complement strand
AAGATTGAATCGCCTGACGGATGAGCTTCAGAAGGAATACCAAATCACCAGCGTGTGGCATGGTAACCGGATTGATTTTCATCGCAGCGGTGCTAGTGGTACTTTGATGCTGCATCCTCATCAGGTTGATATCGAGATCAGGCTGAGCATGATGCTTTCAATGTTTGAGCGCAAGATACGTAATGTGATTACCGGGTTTTGTGAGGAGAATCTGAAGTGATTTTCCACGGGTTTGATTGACAAAAAATTCACATACAGCTTAATAAAATGCCGGATGGCATTTCACGAGAACCTCAATGAAGCAGCACCCTGATTACCTGCACTCAGATCGACACACTCTGGCTGGCCATGCCATTTTTACGCTGCTGGCCATGTTAGCGGTGATGCTGATGTTCACCCTGTGCAGAACGGGCTTGTATTGGTATAACGTGGATCTGGCGAGCACTATATCCCGAGAAGAAGTGCTGACGAGTTTCCTGATCGGTTTGCGCTTTGATCTGATGGTGGTGTGTATATTCACGTTGCCTTTGCTGTCAGGTTTTGTTTTGCCAGAATCAATCAAGCTGCGAAAGTCGCTGGTGATGTGGCTGGCGATTGCATCATCTATCTCGATTTTTTTCTGTATTGCTGAGCTGGATTTCTATCGTGAATTCCATCAGCGATTGAATAGTCTGGTGTTTGAATACATCAGACAAGACCCAGCCACTGTTATTAGCATGCTGTGGAATGGGTTCCCTGTTTTTCGCTATCTCCTGCTGTGGGTGTTTTTTTCCTGGCTGATGTATCGTTTCTACTTGTTAGTTGATCATGTCGCCTGTTTGATGGCGAAGCACTATTTACCAAAATCAAGTCCTTCCGCAATCTGGTTGCGTGTACTGACAATGTTTGTTGTGTTGTTGATGATTGTGATCGGCGCCCGCGGGACGTTGCGCCAGGGTCCTCCTCTCCGCTGGGGTGATGCATTCCACAGCCAGAGTCTGTTTGCCAACCATCTGGGATTGAATGGCATTTTCACGTTGTATAAAGCCGCTAGTAAAGGCAATGGCAAAACCAACAAGAATTTCTGGCTCAATGCCATGCCGATTGAACAGGCAACTGCTATAACAAAAAAATTGCTGCTGACACCACAAGATGAATTGTTGGGTGGTGAAGAGCATCCTTTCTTGCGCCGTCACTCGGGCGCTTCATTGCCCTCAAATCTGAATGGGGACAAGCTGAACGTTGTTGTTATTCTGATGGAGAGCTTTTCTGGTGCATTTACCGGTGCGTTGGGCAATGATTTTGGCATTACACCGGAGTTCGATCGCATTGCTAAACAGGGTTTGCTGTTCAAGCGTTTTTTTTCGAATGGTACGCACACACATCAAGGGATGTTTGCAACATTGGCCTGCTTCCCTAATCTGCCAGGTTATGAATACCTTATGCAGGAGCCGGAGGGAACGCACAAGTTTTCTGGTCTGCCATTGTTGTTGCAACGTGCTGGTTATCAGGATGTTTATGTCTATAACGGCTCCTTCTCGTGGGACAATCAGGAAGGTTTTTTTCGCAATCAGGGTATGACGCGTTTTATCGGACGCGATGAATTTGTGAACCCTGTGTTTGTGAATCCGACTTGGGGCGTGTCTGATCAGGATATGTTTGATCGCGCAGCGACTGAATTGGCGGCATTTCCGAAAGACAAGCCGTTCTTCGCGATGTTACAAACATTGTCTAACCATACGCCGTATGCATTGCCCACACCTCTGCCGGTGGAGCCTGTCACCAATATGGGCATATTCAATGAACACCTGACGGCGATGAAATATGCAGACTGGGCGTTAGGACAGTTCTTCCAGAAAATTGAAAAAGAGCCCTATTACAAAAATACGGTTTTTGTTCTGGTGGGAGATCACGGTTTTGGCACAAATAATCAGGTAACAGACATCGATTTACTGCGTTTCCGTGTGCCTATGTTGGTGATTGCGCCGGGCATCCAGCAAAAGTTTGGCGCTACGACTGAGCGTGTT
>DAOMGA010000108.1:0-6006 GCA_035430085.1 Pseudomonadales bacterium | reverse complement strand
CCAGAAAAGGCGTGGTAGTTGGCGGCGGCTTGCTAGGCCTGGAAGCAGCCAATGCTTTGCGCAACCTGGGGCTGGAAACCCATGTCGTGGAATTTGCACCACAGTTAATGGGTGTGCAGGTGGATGCCGACGGCGGCGCTATTTTGCGCAGCAAAATTGAAGCAATCGGTATTCAGGTACACACTGGCAAAAACACCCAGAAAATCACTAACGGCAAACAACACGCAGTTGCCATGCACTTTGCCGATGGCGAGGTGCTGGAAACTGACTTGATTGTATTCTCTGCCGGTGTGCGCCCGGACGACAAGCTGGCGCGCTCGGCCGGCATCAATATTGGTGAACGTGGCGGCATTGTGATCGACTACCACTGCCGCACCAGCAACTCGGATATTTTTGCCATTGGTGAATGTGCCTTATGGGGCGGAAAACTATTTGGCCTTGTAGCCCCAGGTTATCAAATGGCAAAAGTCGCTGCCGACGCACTGCAAGGTGGTGAGCTGTGTTTTACCGGCGCAGATATGAGCACCAAGCTGAAATTGCTCGGCGTGGATGTTGGCTCGATTGGCGATTCACATGCGCGCACGCCAGGCAGTAAATCCTACCGCGTGGTAGATGAATACAACGGTGTCTACAAAAAAATTGTCGTCAATGAAACAGCGACACAATTGTTGGGTGCAGTTTTAGTTGGTGACAACAGTGATTACGATACGCTGTTGCAATATATGCTGAATGGCATTGCCATCACCGGCAACCCACTGGCCTTGATTGCGCCCACCGGCGAAGGCAAGCCGACACTCGGCGCAGGTGCACTGCCGATGACTGCGACCATCTGCTCGTGCCATAACGTGAGCAAGCAGAACATTTGCGACAGCATTGCCAGCGGATGCTGTTCACTCGCTGATGTAAAAGCTGCTACCAAAGCCAGCACCGGTTGCGGCGGTTGTGCAGCGCTGCTGAAAAATGTGGTGGAAACAGAACTCGCTGCCAACGGCATGGAAGTGAACAAATCGCTGTGCGAGCACTTTGCGTATACACGGCAAGAATTGTTTCATTTAGTAAAAGTAAACAGTTACGCCTCATTCGAAGCCCTGCTGCACCAGCACGGCAAAGGCCTGGGTTGTGATATTTGTAAACCCACAGTTGCGTCGATTCTTGCGTCACTCGACAACGCGCATGTGTTATCCAAAAAACTGGTGCCATTGCAAGACACTAACGACACCTTTCTCGCCAACATGCAAAAAGATGGCACGTTCTCGGTGGTACCGCGCATGGCGGGCGGCGAAGTCACACCGGATGGTTTGATCGCGGTGGGGCAAGTCGCCAAAAAATACAATCTCTACACCAAGATTACCGGCGGACAACGCGTGGATCTGTTCGGCGCACGCGTACATGAACTGCCACTGATCTGGCAGGAACTGATTGATGCCGGTTTTGAAACTGGTCACGCTTATGGCAAATCGGTACGGACGGTGAAATCTTGCGTCGGTTCCACCTGGTGCCGTTACGGTGTGCAAGATTCCGTCGGCATGGCGATTTTTATCGAGAACCGTTACAAGGGCTTGCGTGCGCCGCATAAACTGAAATTCGCCGTCTCCGGCTGCACACGTGAATGCGCGGAAGCACAGAGCAAAGACGTAGGCATTATCGCCACAGAAAAAGGTTGGAACTTGTACCTGTGCGGTAACGGTGGCATGCGTCCGCGCCATGCCGAATTGTTTGCCACCGATCTCGACGATGAAACGCTGATCAAATATATCGACCGTTTTTTGATGTTTTACATTCAAACCGGGGACAGATTACAGCGCACATCGGTGTGGCGCGAAAATCTGGAAGGCGGTCTGGAATATCTGCGTGCAGTGGTCATTGACGATTCTCTCGGCATTGCCGCTGAACTGGAAAAACAGATGGCGAAAATTACTGCAACGTATCAGTGCGAATGGAAAACCACCATCAATGATCCAGAAAAGCTGAAACGCTTCCGCTCCTTCGTCAACGAACCGGAAACACCAGACAGCAACATTGTGTTTGTGAGCGAACGCGGTCAACCACGGCCAGCGACCAGCGCCGAAAAGAACGTCCACAAGATTCCATCCATCCAATTACCAGCAGAGGTGGCGGTATGAATACGGCAGCAGTGCAATCTCGAAACGTGTGGGTCGATGTGTGCAGTATCCGTGATCTGGTGGAGTATTCCGGGATCAGCGCCATTATTCACAGCCATCAATTGGCGATTTTTTTTATCCCGAATACAGAACCGGCTGTGTACGCACTGGATAATTTCTGCCCGTCTGCCAACGCCAATGTGCTGGCGCGCGGCATGGTGGGGGATATTAACGGCGAACTCGTGGTGGCATCGCCCATTTATAAAGAGCACTTTTCGCTGACTTCAGGGAAATGCCTGGAAAAACCGCTCAGCGTGAACGTGTGGCCGGTGAATATTCAGGGCGATCGTGTGTTGGTGATGGCGTAAGGAGTTGGATTTAATAACGGCGTGCGTTGCAACAATAAATCCGCCATCAATTGTGCCGACGCCGGCGACAACACCAGACCGTTACGGAAATGCCCGGCACAAAGCCAGAGCGATGGGTTTTCCGGAATTTTGCCCATCAACGGCACACCATCTGGCGAACCGGGGCGCAAACCCGCCCACTGCCGTAGCGGTTTGTAATCCCGCAAACCCGGCAACATGGTTTCAGCTGCTATGCGTAAATCACTGCGGGCATCATCAGTAATAGTTTTATCAAAACCGCGCTGTTCTAACGTGCTGCCTATCAACACGTGACCATCCACACGTGGAATAGCATAGCGACCATTGTGCAGCACGATGGTGCTCAACCAGTTTGCTGGCAACTTGTACAACAACATTTGCCCCAACACCGGCTGCACCGGAATATTGATGGCCTGACGCTGCAATAACTGACCAGCCCACGCGCCAGCACACACCACAATATTACCGCCCGTGATGCGTCCACCCGCTGCCAATACCACTGTATTGTTTTCAAGTTTTTTTACGGGCGAAAATTCCCGCAACACAAAATTCCTGTGCGATTGCAAGGAAGCCAGCAGTGCTTTTAGCAAACGCGGATTGCGTACATTGGCGACATGCGGCATCCACAAGCCATGGGCAAAAGTATTTGCCAGACGCGGTTCCTGTTGCTGCAAATGTTCAGAGTCAAGCGCATGCATGGTGATGCGGTGTTGCTGCGCCCACTGCAAAGCCAGCGAGGCATCGTCGGCATCCAGCATCAACAATCCGGTTTGCCGGTATTCGGCATCAATGCCGGTTTCTGCTAACAATTCCTCGCACAACGCAGGAAACAGACGCTGTGCCTGTGATGCCAGCGCCGTCACTGCCGGCACGTAACGCCACGGATACAACGGCGACACAATGCCACCACCTGCCCACGAAGCTTCACGCCCACATTGACCAGCTTCCAGCAAGGAGACGCTGGCACCAGCCTGTAATAAATGGCGGGACAGCATCAAACCTATAACGCCGCCGCCGATCACAACAAAATCAGACATCGCTTACACACATTCCAGATAAAACGCACAAACCGAAACGCCACGGTAGCGCATTATTGCACGCTCTTTTTACATCACTACACAAGCGGCAAAGGATTGCCTATGAATAATGTACGCGGCTACACATTAATAGAACTGCTGATGACATTGTGCATCATGACGATTTTACTCAGCCTCGCATTACCAGGCTTTGCCAGCGTAATACGTCATGTGCAGAGTGAAACGGTGATGAATGCTTTTTTTAACGCCTACCAAATGGCACGCAGCACTGCGGTGAGCCAACGCCAACCGGTTGTGTTGTGCGCCAAAGCCAATGCGCAAGCGTGCGGCACAGACTGGACGCGCGGTTCACTGGTATTTGCCGACCCGAACAACAACCGGATGCTGGATAAAGACGAACGCCTGTTAGTAGAACTGGCAGCGCCGCCTGCAGGTAGCCGCCTCACGATGAGAGCAGCACTGAACAAACAGTATTTGCGTTTTATGGCTAATGGCATGCTGGAAAACACCGCCGGCAGTATGGTGTATTGCCCACCGAATGGCACAGCGCGTGATGCGCGCAACGTGATTTTTAGCCGCAACGGTCGTTTACGTTTTGGCTATGACAAAAACCACGACGGCATGGCTGAAAATGCAGAAGGGCAACCTCTCGATTGCCCTTCTTGAACTGATAACCAGCTTGCGCTTTTTGATGCTTACCAGCAATTGAGGTTGTCTGTACCAGTAGCCGTTTTTCTACCTGTGTTGTCCAGCACAAACGTCACGCATTTGGTGTCTTTCAACTGCATGGCAGACAACTGGGTAGCCGTCAGTGAATACGTGGTAGCAGTAGGCACGGTGAGTGTAATGCGATAATGCGCATGCGGTGATTGCAACACATTGCCATTCTGCAACGGACAGCTCGCGTTGTTGTACGAACCATACGTGGAGTAACAACGCTCCATGCGCTGTGCGGTATCCAGCATGGTATCCATCGCATCCGAACGATTACTTTTACGCACGCTATCCTGATAAGACGGATAAGCAATGGCTGAAATAATGGCGATGATCGCCACCACAATCATCAGTTCAATCAGGGTAAAACCTTTCTCTACATTCATGGCATTTTCCATTTCAGGGTGATGTGACACCGGGGAGGCGCAAACCTCCCCGGCGCTTCAGCTTACTGCAACTGTCTCCAGGATGTGCGGCCTACACCGCTGGCATCGCCGCCAGCACCAGGCGGTTTGGACTCACCCTCAACTGTAATGGATTTTTGCTTATTCGTAGTACCAATAACTTTATAGTCCATTTTCGAACTAGGGATCACCGCAGGCTCGGTAATAATACCTGTCTGTTTTTTACCTGCTACTAGACTGTCGTTACTATCCACCACCTGATCTCCATTGGTATCCAATGGAGGCTGCGCCAGCATGGTACCGTTGAGCGGATCAAACTCCAACAGCCAGCCTGAACCACTAGACAAGCACCGGTCACCTGACGAAGGAATCAGCGTGGTAAAAATAATCCGGTCACCAAACAGCAACGGCGTGGTGACTGATCGTTCACCCTCTTTGACGCCATTGTTCAGCAGATCAATATACCAACCTCTTTTGCCGCCTTTATAGTCCACATCCGATGTAGTAGCTGTAGCCGCATAACGGTAATCACCGGATGTGGTCAAGGTTTTTGAACTCATATTACTGCGTGTTTGTGCAATGACCGTGTTGTCCACACCAGTATCTTCATCCAGGACGCTGTATAACGAGTCAGTTTGCGGCACAGAGCTTCCATTAAAGCTTTTATCGACATTTTCAAAATACTTGCCCGTGCCGAAGAACACCAGCGTGCCTTTCAAGGAGGAGCCCGTAATAGCTGGCAGTTTACCTAGCCGTATGCCACCTGTGATCGCCTGACCTGTGCCAGCCGTAAAGAGCAACTTGGGCGAACCCGATTGAAACTTGCTAGTGGTGTCATTAAAGACATCGTACTTCCACACTTGCCCTTGTAAATCACCACCATAAATAGCCGTGACGGTACGTTTATCGTTCACTTTCACACCGATACTCATCATGCCATTTGGAGAAGCAGAGCTGCCGCTACCTGTATCTAAAAATGTACCCGTGCCAGTGTTCAGGTTCAGCAACCATATGCCAGCCCTATCATTTTTGCTGTCTGGGCCATTGGGAAATACGGCATACCAATTATCGTCTGCGAAATGTGCAATGATCGGGTTGCCGTAAGTAAAGCCCAGATTATTCGTGTCTTTAAATTCATATTTAATATTGCTTGCGGTAAAACCTAAAGGATCAGTGATATCCAGCACATAAACACTGCGACCACCACCGCCCAATGTACCCACCAGATAGGTTTTCCAACCGCCTGTGCTGCCGGTATAGACATCCCCTGCAGTGGCTGTACCATCGACAAAGAAACGATGCTTATCACCCAGATAAGTCGACTGCGTGAGATTAAATAATTTATTCTCGGTTTCCAGCTCAC
>DAOMGA010000107.1:0-6006 GCA_035430085.1 Pseudomonadales bacterium | reverse complement strand
TCTTCGCTGCTGGTATTGTTGCGCTGGCGTGATCCGTTGGCGCTGATGCTGGTATTGATATTGTTCGTTTACAGCGCGTTTGTTGTATTCAGCGGCGGTGACTGGATGGCAGCCGGGCGTTTCTGGGTGCCGGTTATGCCGTTGACTGCTGTGTTGGTTGCAAATGTATTGCAGCGCTTGTGTGCAGCAGTAATTTTAAGGAATAGCCTGCTGTGTTTGATAGTGGCAGCTAACATGCTGTATCTATGGCGAGGAACAGCCATAGATTTTAACGGTGTGCCACTGTGGAAAAAAACCAAACTGCTGGATGCTGATCACGCAGAAGATTTTTCATTTTTTGAACGTCATGCCCGTGAACATCTGCATGACATCCCGACTATTGCGTATGTAAAACCCATGCTGGAGAAATTGTTGCTGATACGCAGTGCGCAAGGCAATGTGATGCCGGTCAATGTTATGGCGGGGCAAATGGGTATGGTGCCATTTTATCTGTCGCGGACTTTTGGCAAGCAGCTACATTTTTTTGATCGCAACGGGATAACCGAAGGAACATTGACTGATTGCGCGCCAGCATCAAGGTTGCCGCGTACCCGTAATGGTATCGGCACCGGTTATGGATGGATTATCGAAAATAAAGCGGAGCTGGAGAGTCAGTGCGGATTTATTATGCCCGATGTGATATTCGATATCGAAACGGGGTTTAATCGACAAAATATTGTTGCGCTGCAAAAGGCTGGTTATGTTTTTATCTATCGCCAGCGCGGCCATATTTTTGATGAGGCGCAAGACGCATTACTGCCGCTACGAAAAATTGGTGCAGGGCAGTTTATTGCAGTGAGCGATGCTGTCTGGCGACAGTTAGGGCAGCCTGTCCCGCTTGAAAGAAATTTTTGATTACATTGGATTTATCTTATTCTATTTGTGAATTTCCGCCAGAATCACTTTTATCCACTCGCCGATAATCGGCAAAAACGCTACTTGCGAGAGTAAATAGATAATCAGTGAAACAAAAAGCGTCGCACCGATAACGCTGCCTAAGCCGAACGCCGCACCTTTCATAAACTGCATAAACAACTGGCGGCGAGTGGAGTCATAATCTGTCATGAACTTGTGGCTGCTTAATTTGTATAAATGGCGTTCGGTTGCCTGCGCGCTATGAAGCATTTCCCTGAGCAATTTGTCTGTCTGTAATGGGGGCGCCTGATCGGTTTGAGTGGTCTTTGGTGGTTCCTGTGACATGCCAGTGCTCCTTGAATATCGACGTGGCACTATCATGCTGGATATGCGGTGGTTACGAAAGGCGAGCCTTGCGGTAAACTGCATCGCTTTCCAGCCGCGGTAACAGGCGATGAATGCAACGACAAACAGACCCCTGATCGGCGTCATTATGGGTTCCAGCAGCGACTGGGATACCCTCCAGTACACGGCGGATACGCTGACGGAACTGGGCATCGCATATGAAGTCGAGGTGGTCTCGGCGCATCGCACGCCTGACAAACTCTTTGCTTATGCATCTTCTGCTGCTGAACGTGGGCTGGCTGTCATCATTGCTGGTGCTGGTGGTGCTGCGCATCTGCCAGGCATGGCGGCTTCTAAAACGGCGTTGCCGGTTCTCGGTGTGCCGGTGCAATCAAAATCCCTGAATGGTGTGGATTCCCTGCTGTCGATTGTGCAGATGCCTGCTGGCGTGCCGGTTGGCACGATGGCGATTGGCAAAGCTGGTGCAATCAACGCAGCCCTGCTCGCCTGCGCCATGCTCGGTACGCAATATCCACAATACCGCAAAGCTTACGAGAGTTACCGTCAGCGTCAGACTGATAAAGTGCTGGCCAATCCTGACCCGAGAACTGATGCGTGAAAATTGGTGTGCTAGGTGGTGGTCAGCTCGGCCGCATGTTGGGTATGGCGGGATTGCCGCTGGCGATGGAACCTCTTTTCTGGGAGCCGGAAGCCTCCGCTTGTGCGCAGCTGATTGGCGAGCATCTTTGTGCACCGTATGAAGATGACAATGCGCTGGCCTTGTTTGCGCAAGATATCGATGTTTGCACCTACGAATTTGAAAATGTTCCCAGCCCGGTGCTGACCGCGCTCGCAGCCAAAGTGCCAGTGTTTCCGCCGTTAGCAGCATTGGAAGTGAGCCAGGACAGGCTTACAGAAAAAAAACTGTTTGCAGACATCGGGATCAACACGGCGCCCTATGCAGCAGTCAGTTCTGAACAGGAATTGCGCGCAGCAGTTGCGCAACTTGGCTTGCCTGCTATCCTGAAAACGCGGCGTTTTGGTTACGATGGCAAAGGTCAGTTCGTGATTCGCAACGAAGACGATATAGCTGCAGCGTGGAAATCATTAGGCACTGCGGCATTGATATTGGAAGGCTTTGTAAAATTTTCGCGCGAAGTGTCGATCATCGCTGTCCGCGGGAAAGATGGTGCTACTGTATTTTACCCGCTGTCAGAAAACGTGCATCGTGATGGCATCCTGTTTACTTCACGTGCTATGCCGGATGATGTCATGCAAGCACAGGCAGAAAAATTTGCCAGCACGTTATTGGAAAAACTGGATTACGTGGGTGTGCTGTGTCTGGAATTGTTTGAAGTGAAAGGCGAACTGGTAGCCAATGAATTTGCACCGCGTGTACACAATTCAGGGCACTGGACTATCGAAGGTTCAGAAACATCGCAGTTTGAAAATCATTTGCGTGCAGTAACAGGCCTGCCATTAGGCAGTACGGCTTGCGTTGGTTTTCCAGCAATGGTGAATCTGGTTGGTGTGCTGCCATCTTTGCCAGACTTGCTGGCAATCCCCCAGACGCATCCCCATTTTTATGGGAAAACGGAAAAACCGTTTAGAAAAATAGGACACGTCACTGTGCGGGCTAATAGTGAGAAACAGCGTGAACAGCGGGTTGCTGACGTGTTAAAACTGATACACGATAAACATACACAGGAGAAACAGTTATGAAGTTGCTGCCAAACCTGTTCGAGAATAATCGCAACTGGGCAGAATCAATAAAGAAAATCCAACCGGATTTTTTCCAGAAATTATCCGAACAACAAACGCCAGAATATTTGTGGATAGGTTGTTCAGATTCTCGTGTGCCAGCTAATGAAATTGTCGGTTTGATGCCGGGTGAAATATTTGTGCATCGCAATGTTGCCAATGTGGTGGTGCATACTGATTGCAACTGCCTTTCGGTATTACAGTATGCGGTTGATGTATTGAAAGTGAAGCACATCATGGTGGTAGGTCATTACGGTTGCGGCGGTGTGCGCGCGGCAATGAGCAATCAGAAGCTGGGTCTGATTGATAACTGGTTACGTAACATCAAGGATATTTATCGCCAACATCGTGAAAAACTGGAAGCGATTGCCGATGAAGAACAGCGTGTCAATTTATTGTGTGAATTGAATGTGGTCGAACAAGTCAAAAATGTTTGTCACACTACTATCGTGCAGGACGCATGGGATCGCGGGCAAGACCTGGCAGTACACGGCTGGATCTATTCCATCCGCAATGGCGCATTAAAAGATTTGCGGGTGTGCATGACGAGCAAGGATCAGCTCGATGATATTTATCGCGTTGAATCAGAGCTGGAAGGCGACGAAGAAGCTGCAGCGCAGCAATAAAAATAAATCAGCGGCAGTATGAAAGAGGCATAAAAAAATCCGCAGTCGGTTTTGCCAGCTGCGAACGAGTAGCACGTTTGTCAGCAGCGCGTTTTGCGCCAGTGGATTTTTCATGGCGGCCACCTTTAGCCATCAATGGATTGATGGCATGGCGGTTACGCGCTTTAAGGGATGTGGTTTTACGTCCCATGGTGTACCTCCGGTTAGTGGTTGATCCTGTTACAGGATCCGGCAAGCTGCCGGACGTGCGCATTCTAGATCTTTCAGTTCAACTCGCAAGCCATCTGTCAAGCCTGTAATGAAATTTCTCTTTACATCTGTCGGCAAGTGCATACACTGACGGGACTGAAAAGCTACAGTTACCACCAGAAATACCGAAGGCCCTTTAAGTAGTACCGCTTGGTTTCTTCCCGAGTAAGTGCTGGATTTTCAGATAAACCGTCCGTTCACGCGGATAATCTACATTTATCTGGGTTACACCCGGGAGTAATAACATGTCTAACCAAGCAACTGGCAAGGTCAAGTGGTTCAACGAAAGCAAAGGCTTCGGCTTCATCGAGCAAGACAATGGCAAGGATGTATTCGTACATTTCAGCGCTATCAGCGGCTCAGGCTTCAAAACATTGGCTGAAGGCCAGCGTGTAAGCTTTGAAGTGACCCAAGGTCAGAAAGGCCCACAAGCTAGCAACGTACAAGCTATCTAATAGCTTTACCGGCTACGGAAAAGCCGCCTTTCGAGGCGGCTTTTTTTATGGCTGCAAGACTGTCCTGCCTTCCCCCTTATATAATGATGGGCTTCATTGCAAAGCAACCAAGAGAACACTGTGAGCCAAGCCGGATCTGATAAAACAAAAGCCGCTGTATCCACTTTTCAGGGGTTAATTCTCGCCCTGCAACAATATTGGGCTCGCCAGGGTTGCGTGATCTTGCAGCCACTGGATATGGAGGTTGGAGCAGGTACGTTTCACCCCGCCACTTTCTTGCGCGCCATCGGTCCGGAAAGCTGGCATGCCGCTTATGTGCAGCCCTGCCGTCGCCCGGCGGATGGCCGGTACGGTGAAAATCCGAATCGCCTGCAACACTATTATCAATTCCAGGTGATGCTGAAACCGTCGCCCGACAATATCCAGCAGCTGTATCTCGATTCACTCAAAGAACTCGGCATCGACACGGCCGTGCACGATATCCGTTTTGTGGAAGACAACTGGGAATCACCAACGCTCGGTGCGTGGGGTCTCGGTTGGGAAGTATGGTTGAACGGCATGGAAGTCACCCAGTTCACCTATTTTCAGCAAGTGGGTGGACTGGAGTGCTATCCGGTCACTGGTGAAATTACTTACGGGCTTGAGCGCATTGCGATGTACCTGCAAGGTGTAGATTCAATTTTTGATCTGGTGTGGACAATCAACCCTGACGGCAAAGCTGTGACGTACGGTGATGTGTTTCACCAGAATGAAGTGGAGATGTCGCATTTCAATTTTGAAGAAGCGAATGTCGATTTCCTGTTTCAGTGTTTTGATGTGTACGAAGCGGAATCCCATAGCCTGATGGAAAAAGGTTTACCGCTGCCGGCGTATGAAATGGTGATGAAAGCATCACATGCATTTAATTTGCTGGATGCGCGCCACGCGATTTCTGTTACCGAAAGACAGCGCTATATCTTGCGTGTGCGCACTCTCGCGAGAGAAGTCGCACAGGCGTATTTTGATGCGCGTCTCGCGCTGGGCTTCCCGTTGGCTGTGCCTGCCTTGCGTGATGAAGTGATTGCCAGACATGCAAAAGGAGACAAATGATGCCGCATGATCTCCTGAAAAATGATTTCTTGGTTGAAGTGGGTACTGAAGAGCTTCCACCGAAAGCATTAAAAGAACTGCTGAAAAGTTTTTCCACCACGCTGTATCGCGAACTGGATAACGCTGGTCTCGTTTACGATACAAAATCCTCGCAAGTTTTTGCCAGCCCACGCCGTCTTGTTGCACGTGTTGTAGATCTTGCAGCAACGCAACCGGATCGCGCCGTTGAAAAACTGGGGCCGTTTGTAGCGCAGGCTTTTGCAGCCGACGGTAAACCAACGCCCGCTGCAGCCGGTTTTGCAAAAAGTAATGGCGTGGATATTTCTCAACTGGAACATGTGCCATCGGATAAAGGTGACAGGCTGGTTTTTCGCGCGATGGAAAAAGGTCGCAGTGCAAAAGAATTGTTGCCAGCGATGGTAGAAAAAGCATTACAGGAATTGCCAATACCAAAACGTATGCGTTGGGGTGCGAGCCGTGTTGAATTCGTGCGCCCGGTACATTGGCTGGTGATGTTATACGGCAGCGATGTTGTCGACTGTGAAATTCTGGGGCAGCGTGCAGGTCGCATTACTCGCGGTCACCGT
>DAOMGA010000106.1:0-6044 GCA_035430085.1 Pseudomonadales bacterium | reverse complement strand
AGAAATGCCACTAGAAGCGGCGATCATCCTCAGAAAGTGAAATGTAGGGATAGCCCCCGAATACCGCTACAATTTGCAACTTCCTTGTCTGATAGTGTTTTTCAACATGACTGTTCGTACCCGTATTGCCCCATCTCCCACCGGTGACCCGCATCTCGGCACCGCTTACATTGCATTATTCAACTTGTGTTTCGCGCGCCAGCACGGCGGGCAGTTCATCCTGCGTATCGAAGATACCGATCAGGCGCGCAGCACGCCGGAATCTGAAAAAGCCATTCTGGACTCCTTGCGCTGGCTGGGTCTGGATTGGGATGAAGGCCCGGATGTGGCTGGTCCGCACGGCCCGTATCGCCAGAGCGAGCGCATGCATATCTACAAGGATTACGCGCTGGAGCTGATCAACAAAGGTCACGCGTTTTATTGCTTCGCCACGTCGGAAGAGCTGGACCAGATGCGCGCGGAACAGATGTCGCGCGGTGAAACACCGAAATACGATGGTCGCAGCCTGAAGCTCACACAAGCAGAAGTGGAACAGAAACTGGCGGCCGGTGAGCCGTATGTTATCCGCATGAAAATTCCTGAACAGGGTGAATGCGAGATTGATGATCTGTTGCGTGGCAAGATTGTGATTGATTGGCAACAGGTCGATATGCAGGTGTTGATGAAAGCAGATGGCATGCCCACCTACCATCTGGCGAATGTTGTTGATGATCACTTGATGGCGATCACGCATGTGATTCGCGGTGAAGAGTGGATCAACTCTGCACCGAAACATATTCTGCTGTATCAATATTTTGGCTGGGATGTTCCTGTTTTCTGTCATTTGCCACTGTTGCGCAATCCAGACAAATCCAAGCTCAGCAAGCGTAAAAACCCCACCAGTATCAACTATTACCGCCGTATGGGTTACATGCCGGAAGCGTTGCTGAATTATCTGGCGCGTATGGGTTGGTCCATGCCGAACGAAGAGGAAAAATTCACGCTGGAAGAAATGTTCGAGAATTTTGATCTCAAGACCATCACGCTCGGCGGGCCGGTATTCGATATTGAAAAACTGGATTGGCTCAATGGCCGCTGGATTCGGGAAAATCTGGATGCCGATGCTTTTGCATCGCGTGTCGGGCAATGGGCGCTGAATGAAAGTTATCTCAAGCCGCTGATTCCGCTCATCCAGAGCCGTGTAGAACGCTTTTCACAATTGCCTGCATTGGTCAGCTTCTTTTTCTCCGGCATGCCGGATATCAGCAAAGCTGATTTTGATGCGCTGAATATGGACGATGAAACCTTGCGCCGCCTGCTGCAATACACCGGCTGGATGCTGGATACCCAGCGCAGCTGGCAGCGCGATGCTCTGTATGAATCCATCAAAGGACTGGCGGACGCGATGGGCATGAAAATCAAACCATTCCTGCAGCCGTTGTTCATTGCGCTCACCGGCTCCACCACGTCACCTCCGCTATTCGATTCCATGTCCTTGCTGGGTTCGGATCTCACCCGCGCCCGCCTGCGTGAAGCCTTGCAGGTGGCAGGTGGTGTGTCCAAGAAAGAAACCAAGCAATGGGAGAAGGATTACCGTGCGTTGAGTCTGGTTGAGCGCTGAGGCGTTTGATTGACAGGGGGGCAGGCGGTTCATAGAATGCCGCCTCTCTGATTTTGGGGGTATAGCTCAGCTGGGAGAGCGCTTGCATGGCATGCAAGAGGTCAGCGGTTCGATCCCGCTTACCTCCACCAAAACGGAAAAGCGACCGCAAGGTCGCTTTTTTTTTGCCTGTTGTTGCGGCTAGTGGTACAACAGACACACTTTTACGGAGAGTTTTTTATGTTTTTAAAAGCAGCCAACCGATGGCAGGCATTTGGTTTTCATCTCTTCATCAGTGCCGCTCTGTTTGTTGTGTTGGCAGCGATCATTTATTTCTGGTGGTATCCGGGCATTCTTTTTCAAAATGACGGCGGGCTTGAAGGTATCAAACTGGTGGCCAGTGTCGATTTTTTTATCGGCCCCTTACTAACGCTGTTTGTGTACAAGCTGGGTAAGAAAAGTTTGCCATTTGATCTGGCTTTTATTGCGGTGTTACAGGCTTTTTGCTTGGCGGGCGGTATGTGGACAGTGTGGCAAACCCGTCCGGTTGCCGTGGTGTATGCGATGGGGGCTTTCCGGTCAATTCCTTACCAATCATTCAAGGATTACGGCATTGATCCGCATGATGTGCCTGCATTGCAGGGTAAGTGGCCGGCGTGGGTAGCGGTCGAAATGCCTGTCGAGAAATGGGCTAAATTCAAGCAGGGTAGTGCTGCAATTTCCGGCATTATCGACCAGAAAGTTTTTTTTGAAGCCGCGTATTATGTACCTCTCAGTCAGGTTGTGTCTTCTCTCGATGCAGCAGGCAAATCACCGGAAGCCATTATCGGTTTTCCTGCACTACGTGAAGGTGAGCAGCGGGCATCAGGCGAACACATCAAATATTTTCCGGCGGGATTTGGTGTTGGAGCCGGATATATGGCTGTGGATACAGCCACCGGTGCAGCACAAGGTTTTGTGGTGTTGATACCTCGAGAAAAATCATTGTTAGATCGCTTGCGCCAAGCTGAGGTATTGCTGGTGAAGTTTTTTGACCGATTCCGTCAGTGATGCGAGGTCGCCGTCATTCACCAGCACGTCATCAGCAGCAGCCAGTCTGGTTTTTCTGTCTGCCTGTGATGCCATGATGGCTTTTACTTGTTCGATCGAGTTGTTATCACGGGATACCGTGCGGGCTATCTGCACGTCTTCCGGTGCATCGACTACCAGCACTCGCTGGCAGATTACTTTCTGGCCTGCTTCAATCAGTAACGGTGAAACCAGAATGGCGTAGGGACTTTCGGCACTCTGGAGCTGCGCCCACATCTCTTCGAAAATCAAAGGATGTAAAAGCGTTTCCAGCCACTTACGCTCGGTTTCATCGGCAAACACAATTTGCCGCAGAGCGGCGCGATCCAGTGTGCCGTCGGCGTTAAGAATGGTTGTGCCAAAGTGTTCAGCAATTTTGGCAAGGGCAGGCTGACCGGGATCGACCACTGTTCTGGCGCAGACATCGGCATCTACGATTCTGATTCCTAAATTGGCAAAGCAGTTGGAGACGGCAGTTTTACCACTGCCAATGCCACCCGTAAGACCTACAATCCATGTCACTGAGTCAGACCACTAACGCTCATATACCAGTGGTTTATCTCTTTGCCCCACAGGAGCGTGAGCCAGCCCGCTGCGGCGAGATAGGGTCCAAAAGGCATGGGAATCTGTCGGTCGCGCCCACGAAAAACCATCATGGTGATGCCGAATAACGCCCCTGTCAGGGATGAAAGCAGGATGATTTGCGGAATAGCTTGCCACCCCATCCAGGCACCAAGTGCTGCTAGCAATTTGAAATCACCGTAGCCCATCCCCTCTTTACCGGTCAGCCATTTGAAGAGCCAGTAAACAGTCCACAGGAGCATGTAGCCAGCTATCGCGCCTATAACGGCATCCTTGAGAGGAACCAGAATATCGCCTAATGCTAGCGCCAACCCTGCCCAGAGCAAAGGCAGGGTAATGTCATCGGGCAGCAGCTGGGTGTCGAAATCGATAACAGCGAGTGCGAGCAGCGTCCAGGTCATTCCCAGTGCTGCTGCGCATTGCAATGTGGGACCAAAGTGCCATGCCACAGCACAGCTGAGTAAGCCGCAAGCCGCTTCCACTATTGGATAGCGGGCAGAAATGGGGGTCTGGCAGCCAGAGCAGCGACCACGCAAGATGGCATAGCTGATAACAGGAATATTTTCCCATGCACGAATGCTATGGCCGCATGTCGGGCAGCGCGAAGGAGGGAAAGCGAGGTTGAACGGTTCGGTAGACTCGACCGGTGCGTCCAGTAGTTCACAACATTGTGCCCGCCAGTCTCGTTCCATCATTTTGGGGAGACGAAGGCATACCACGTTGAGGAAGCTGCCAATGGTGCATCCCAGCACCATGGCTAACAGGGCAAAGAAACCAGTTTCACTCTCAAGTAGTTGTAAGGCTTCCACGTTAAACGACAGCACCCAACTGGAAGATAGGCATATACATCGCAATCATCAGACCGCCGACGAGAATACCGAGCACGGACATAATCAACGGTTCCAGCAGCGCAGTGAGGTTGTCTACTTTGTTATCTACTTCCGCTTCGAAATGGGTGGCAACTTTGTCGAGCATGGTATCCAATGACCCGGATTCCTCGCCGATGGCAGCCATTTGTATCAAGAGGGTAGGGAATACGCCGGCACTGCGAAAAGCCACGTTGATCATAGTGCCGCCTGTCACATCATCACGCACTTGTCGAATGGCATCGCGGAAAACTGCATTGCCTGCTGCGCCGGATACCGAATCCAACGCTTCTACCAACGGCACGCCCGCAGAAAAAGTGGTAGACAGGGTGCGCGCTACCCGAGCAATTACGGCTTCGTTCACAATCATGCCGACAATGGGTACTTTCAGTGTGATGCGGTCAACGCCATCCGCAAATGCCTTGCTGTTTTCCTTGGCTTTGCTGAAGGCAAAACCTGCTCCGCCGGCAACGGCAAGGATTTTCCACCAATGGGCTTGTGCCAATTCTGACAAATGCAAAACAAATAACGTAAACGCTGGCAGGTTGGCACCGAATGAAGAGAATGTTTCTGCAAATACAGGTACCACTTTCACGAGCAGAATACCCGTTACGATGAGTGCAACAGCGACTACAGCAATAGGATAGGTGAGGGCTTTCTTGATTTTTTTCTTCAGGGCTTCGGTTTTTTCCTTGTAGGTGGCCACGCGATCCAACATGGTCTCCAGCGTGCCGGACTGCTCGCCGGACTCCACCAAGCTGCATAACAATTCATCAAAATGCTTGGGATACCGGCGCAATGCGGCGCCAAAGCTGCCGCCGCCTGATACGTCATCGCGGATATCCAACACCATTTTCTTCATGGTTGGGTTTTCCAACCCGTCTGCTACCAACTCGAAAGATTGCACCAATGGCACACCGGCTTTCATCATGGTCGCCATCTGGCGTACAAATACCGCAATATCAGTGGTTTGGACAGCCTTGCCGCTACCGAACAGCGGCGTGGGCTTTTTCTTGATTTTTGGATTGTTCTGACCTTGTTTGCGCAACTGAAGTTTGGCTTCTGCCAATGTTTTGGCTTTCAGCTCACCTTTCATCACCTGACCTTTCTGGTTCTTGCCTTCCCATAGAAAGGTATCAGGTTCTTTGACTTTGGGCTTTCTAACCGCAGGTGCCTTGGCTTTTGTCGCTGTTTTGGCTTTAGTGCCGGCTGTTGTAGTGGCCATAATTAATCCTTGGTAACCCGGTTTATTTCTTCAAGACTGGAAAGACCCCAGGCGCATTTCCTCAAGCCTGAAGCCCGTAAATTGTAAAACCCTTCGTCCTTGGCAGCTTCTGCAATCTGCAGTGCATTGCCTTCTTCCATGATGATTTTGGCAATGCGTGGCGTAATTTTCACGACCTCGTAAATACCTACCCTGCCTTTGTAACCGTTGGTGCAGAGATCGCAGCCCACCGGTTTGAATACGGTAATTTCTTCCCTTGGAATACCGCAGTCCAGCAAGCCTTCTTCCTGCAGAATAGACTCCGGTATCTCGGTGGCGGGTTGTTTGCACGCCGGGCAGAGTCGGCGCGCCAGACGTTGTGCGATGATCAGATTGACCGATGTTGCCAGGTTGAAAGAAGGTACGCCCATATTTAGCAGACGGGTTAATGTTTCGGGTGCGGAGTTGGTGTGTAGCGTGGACATTACCATGTGCCCGGTCTGGGCGGCTTTAATAGCAATGTTGGCAGTTTCCAGATCGCGGATCTCACCCACCATGATGATATCTGGATCCTGCCGCAGAAACGCGCGCAACGCTTCCGAGAATCCCAGGCCGATTCGGGCATTCACGTTGACCTGGTTGATACCTTCCAGGTTAATTTCCACCGGATCTTCTGCCGTGGATATATTGCGTTCCGTGGTGTTAAGAATATTGAGACCGGTATACAGCGATACGGTTTTTCCGG
>DAOMGA010000105.1:0-6138 GCA_035430085.1 Pseudomonadales bacterium | reverse complement strand
AATCCTAACGGTTATCTGAAAAAATTGCCGCAGGATCCCTGGCATCGCGAATATTTATATATGAGCCCTGCAGAAGGCGCGCCTTATGAAATTCGCACATTAGGTGCTGATGGTCGTGAAGGCGGAGAGTCTGAAGATCAGGATCTCAGCAGTCTGGCGCTGTAAGCGGAGGCTGTATTTTCTGTGAAATATTTCAGCAGGCTGGAATCGGGTTTTACCCTGCTGGAATTGCTCATGGTGGTGTTTGTGGTCGGCATCATGGCTGGTTTGACAGTGATGAGTGTTGGTGGCAATACCGAAAGGGAGTTTCGTCGGGACGTTGCTCGCATGCAACAAGTGCTGGGCATGGCGCAGGATGAAGCGCCATTTGGCGGTGAAGAAATCGGATTCTGGTTAGATCCTGAAGAAAAAAAATACCGTTTTTTGCGATTTGATGAAACTGAATTGAAGTGGCTACCTTTTGATAAAGAAGGATTCACTGAGCATCAGTTGCCTGAGCAATATCAAATGGAACTGGAGATGTCTGGTGATCCTGTTGATCTGGCTGAGCTCTACAAGGAAGTCTATAAACTGGATGACAAGTTAAAAGATTCGGATGAGAAGCCATTAGTGCCCTGGTTGGTGTTTTTTTCTGATGGGCATTACACGCCATTCCGGTTGTGGTTGAGCAGTCCGCTCGTCAAGGATTCTGTTTATGTGCTGGAAGGCGACGGTCTGGGCGATATTCATTTCCGTCTAGTCGCTGCAAGAGATAAACCGGAGCTATCGCATGATTAATCACCGTTTCCAACGCTACACGCACGGATTTACGCTGATCGAAGTCATGGTTGCATTAATTATTTTTGCAGTGCTGTCGGTCACTTTGTTGACAAGACTTGGTGACAACATCCGCGCTGAACAATATCTGGAAAGTAAAACTTTTGCAGGTGTTATTGCAGAAAACACACTGGCAGAACTTCGCATCAAGGAAGAATGGTCTGCCGTCAGTAACAGGACTGAGACTGTCAATATGGCAGGCCAGGATTGGCAAGTGAAAACAGTGGTCAGCAATACGCCGAATGAGAATCTTAAACGTGTTGATGTGCAGGTAGGGCCTGAAAGCCGGCACTCGTCTGATAGCAATGCCATCCTGACATTAACCAGTTTTATCGGGCGTTATTGATGTCTGTATTGATGCGCCAGTCACGTGGTTTTACCCTGTTGGAGGTCATGGTCGCTATTTCTGTTTTTGCAGTGGTGGCTGCGGGTGTTTATCGGGTGTTGTCTGCCATGGTGGAAACGCAGGATAAAATTGTGAGTCACTCGCAGGGTTTGCGCGATATGCAGCGGGCATTATGGATTATCTCTGCTGATATGAATCAATTGGTTATGCGTGACGTGCGGGAGCCCAATGATGATCGCTCGCCGGCGCTGATTGCGGATATAGACGATTACCTGTTGTTGTTCACGCGTCAGGGTGTGCGTAATCCGTTGTTGTTTAATCGTAGCGATATGGAGCGTGTTGCGTATTCATTAGGTCCTGAGCCGATCAGCGCGATCGACAAGGACGTTGTGCCCAAGAGAGATTCAAAAGCCAGGCATCTTTTGCGTCATAGCTGGTCTGCCACTGATAAGAAAGATGATGCTGAAGAAACGGTTCAGGTGTTGTTTCGTGATGTTGAAGAAGTTGAGCTGGAATTTCTGGATGAAGATGGTGATTGGAAAAATGATTGGCCCGAGAAAAAACTCAATGACAAAGCGCATACACGTATACTGCCAGAAGGTATCCGGTTAACGATACATTCCGAAAAATATGGCAAGTTAATGCGTGTTTTTCAGACGGGCAATGTTATTGAGAAGAAAAAATTACAGAAAAAGCCTGCTCAGGGTGCGCAATCATGAAAGTGCAGCGTGGCGTGGCAGTAATTACCGTTTTGCTTGCGCTAGCCATTGCAGTACTGATCAGTTCGGAAGTGATTATGCGGGTATATACCGGCATGAAGCGATCACAGAACCACTTTGATAGCCAGCAAGCCATGCAATATGCGCTGGGCGGTGAAGCCTGGGCGCGCCAGCGATTGGCGATGGATCTGGAAAAAGATAAAAAACAATTGCAGATAGATCATTTTCGTGAAGAGTGGGCAATGCCCGCGCAGAAACTGGAGATCGAAGGCGGGTCGCTCGAAATCGAAATTTACGATATGCAATCACGTTTTAATCTGAACAATTTGATCGATGAAAACGGCACTATTGTTCAGGAGCAAGCCCGCCTATTCAATAACTTGCTGGCTTATCTAGGCATCACGACTACCTATACTGATATGGCAGCACGCTGGGCCAGTTATGCGGATGACACGGATAATTTGTACGATTCCGAGAAATTCCCATACCGTGCTGCCAATACCCAGTTTGGTAGTGTGTCTGAATTGCGACAGTTGCGCGATATGGAGATGAGGGATTATCAGAAAATGATGCCGTTTCTGTCAGCATTGCCTGATCCGGTTAAAATCAATATCAACACAGCATCTGAACCTGTCCTGGCTGCGTTGGTGGGAAGTGGAACCCAGACCCATGAGCGGATCATGCAGTTCATACAACGGCGTGCAGAACAGGAAAATGGCTTTAATTCGCCGGGCATTTTTATCTCCATGATGGGGATTCAGGATAATGAACTGGCGGAGTTGTTATCGGTCAACAGTGAATATTTTGAAGTGCGTGTTGTGGCTGAATATAACGGCAGGCGTGTATGGTTGATCTCTACATTGTATCGCGATGCTGAGACGGGTGAAATCAGTTTATTATCACGCGATACCAGCCGACGTTTTGTGTTCGGGAACTCTGCCTTTGCTAATCGATCCAAGAAGAAAGCCAGCGATGATGGCACGGATGATGGTAAAAAAGATAAAGATGATAAAGCGAATAGTCGTGATAAAAACTAGCCCGAGAATCGGAATGCTTGGTCTTTTTATGAGTGTATTGATATGAATAAAGTAGTAATTCGCATTCTATGGCCCCAACTGGAGCGTCATGTAGCAGATTGGCAATGCGAGTACAGCGAGCTCCCGTCCTCTCATATCGGGCAGGTTGCTGAGCGTATGAGCCTGATGGTTGCATTTCAGCAAGCGGCAGCGGTGCAACTGGCGCATGGCACTGGGGTCAGTATTTTGTTGCCAGCTGAATTGGCTACACTGGATTGTGTGCAGTTGCCTGCGTTGAATCAGCGGCAGGCATTGCAGGCATTGCCGTTTGTTGTTGAAGAACGTCTGGCAGATGACATCGAACGTGTGCACATGGCAATCGGCAAGCGGCGTCAGGATGGTAACTGGCCTGTGCTGGTGGTTGAGTTGGCGATCATGGCGGCTTTGCTGGATTGCAGTGAACAAACCGGTTTGCTGTTGACGGAAATACTGGTTGATGCACAAATGCTGCAGGCTGATGTCGGGCAGTTATCGATTGTATTGCATGAAGGACGAGCACTGTTTCATTCATCAAAAGTTGTGTCTGCGTTTGATCTGGATTCAGCATCTTCGATGATTCATTTGTTGGTGGGCGAAGACGTTATCAGTCACGTCAGGATTATTTATCAAGACAGTGATGAACAGCAGAGATTACTGGCACAACAGTTGTCTGCTGAGTACAGCGCATTGGGTGACACGCAGGTAGTGATGGATACGATGACAGACACATTGCCTGTTATTTTATTCCAGCAAGCCTCGTTGAAATCGATCAATCTTCTGCAAGGTCGCTTTACCGTGAAGCGCGCAACCGGGCTGCTGCCCTGGTGGCAAATCGCCGCTGCGGTATTGTTATTTGCATGGATGGGTCAGTTGGGTTTGCAGGTGAGTAGCGGTTGGTATTTCAATCGCACGGCTGGCATTCTTGAACGATTGGCGGAAGATCAATACCGGAAAATTTTTCCAGAGGCCAAGCAAGTGAGTAATCCACGCAAGCGTCTGGAAGCGCGATTGGCTGATGCCAGTAATGGTGGCGGTGATTTTTCATTTGCGTGGATATTTGGTGTCAGCATGCAAACCTTGCAGTCATTGCCTGATCATGATGGTCTGTCTGTTGAACAATTGCGCTATGAAGGAAAACGCGGACAGCTGGAATTGGAATTGAAAGCAAAAACTATCGATCAGCTGGATCATTACAAGCAAGCGCTAGCCAAGGTTGGGCTCTCTGGAAAAATTTCGTCGGCGAGTGATAGCAATGGCAGCATCAGTGGTCGCATGCAGATCACCAAGGGGATTTGACATGAATGCATTGCAGGTGATGTGGCTAAATTTGCGGCAGAAATTTCAGGCTTTACCGGCTAATGATAAGCGCGCACTGTTGATCATGTTTGGTGCTATTGCGCTGACCGTATTGTATTTTTCACTGACGTCTAGCAGGCATTATCAAAAGGTATCGATCCAGCGTTTTCAGGATCAATACGATAATGTGCGCTGGATACAGCTGAATCTTGATACGCTAAGTAAACTGGGCAATGCGTCGGTTCAATCGACCACCAATGCTGCGGCTGGCAATGACAACTCCCTGATCAACCAGGCGACGACATTGGCCAAGCCTTTTGGCATTGTCTTCAAGCGTTTTCAGCCGGAAGGTGAAACCGGTTTGCGATTGTGGATTGAGGCTGCTGAATTCGATCAGCTGTTACGCTGGATAGCTGCGCTCGATAGCCAGCACATCATAATTGATCAGTTGGATGTCGATAAACTGGACAAGCAGGTCGGCATGGTGGATGCTCGCGTGTTATTAACTATCAAGCCATAAGTTAACCATCACGCTGTGAAATTTTTACTAGCGTTCTTCCTGAGTTTCACCACGTGAAAAATTCTCTGGCAAGCCCCGCACATAAATATCCTGTTGTGGAAACGGAATACTGATTCCGGCCAAATCGAATTGACGGTTGATCGCCACACACAATTTACTGGTGGTTTCATTCAGGATTTCACCGGTTGTGACCCATGCCTTGAGTTCAAAATCCATGCTGCTGGCGCCAAAGCGCAAGAAAAATGCAGCGGGTGGTGGATCGCTCAATATATCCTCTTCTGCACGCGCTGCTGCTACTAATGTTTTGATAACCATTTCAGGATCAGAACCGTAGGCGACGCCGATGGGAATAGAAATGCGGCGATGTTGATCAGAGTGCGTCCAGTTGATCACCTGCACAGACACCAGTTGGCTATTGGGCAAAATAACTTCTGCGCCATCAAAGGTGCGAACAACGCTGGAGCGCAGCCCGATGTGCGTGACTTTTCCGTTCACGGTATTGCATTGAACAATATCGGATTGTTTGATGTGTTGTTCGAATAGCAGAATCAGGCCGGATGTAAAATTATTCACTACATCTTGCATCCCGATGCCGATACCCACACCCAGTGCGCCAATCATAATGCTGATTTTTGACATATCGATGCCGGCTGCACTGATCGCCATCATGAAACCAATTAACACAATGCAATAGTGCATTAATGTGGACACGGCTTCCGGCACACCGCGAGCCATTTTGGTACGCGGTGCAATGTCTTCCATAAAAATAAATTGTAGTAACTGTGAAATTTTGTAAGACAGCCAGATCGTAATCAGCACTGCCGAAACATCGCCTAGTGAGATGGCGAGATTACCTATGGTGAGTTCCTTGTTAAGGGTATTGCTGATCCACGCCCACATCGCATCGGCCAGCATGAACTGATCCAGTGTGAAATGTATCCATCCCAGCAAACAGACAATAGTGATCAGTTTTCCCAGTCGTCCCACGAGTAATGGGCGGTTATGGTTGATAAGTTGGCTTGCGGTATTGATGGGTAAATAAATGGCGACAACCGCCAAGTCGCTGAAAATCCCTGCTACCACCACCATGCAAAAACCGGCATACGCCGCGTTGGCAACACCTGTCACCAGAAATTGTGCCAGTGTGGCGGCACCAACAATTCCTGCTACTGCAGCCGCTAGAGCAGTTAGCATCGTCAGCCATACTGCAGTACGTAGCAGTTTCCAGGCGAGCGTGTTGTGGTCTTCGTTGCTCGCTAGTCGGCGCAAAGCATGAATGCACACAATAAAACTGATGGCGGCGCAGCTCACTATCCACAGACGTTGCAATACGGGTATGGCTTCTATCATTAACGAGAGGCTGTTAATCAGAAAAAAGATGGAAAC
>DAOMGA010000104.1:0-6178 GCA_035430085.1 Pseudomonadales bacterium | reverse complement strand
CACCTGAGCCGTCAAGGCTTTGTACTTTATCGTCAGGCTGAAGATTTTTTTCAAGGAACCGTGCAATTTTCTTTGAGCGGATGTTGTGGTTATCGGCGGTATATCTTGCGTCATGCAGTTTTTGTGTGCTGTAAAATCCTGCTGTAGTTGATATCGAACATACTGCGATAACAAGGCATATATATAGACATTTTTCTATTATCGCTGCGTCTGACCTAACTGGTGTTAGCAGTAATGAAAAGCACAATATGCCAAAATAATAAGGGGGTAAAAGATGAGCAAACCAGAATTTTCCGGCAATCACTTCATGCCAAGCTATGGCAAAAGTTATTAAAGACAGAGCTCCAAGTATTTTGAGCGATTGAGGATTCTGTCTTTGTTGTCTCCAAGCCCAGAGAATGCCGGGAACTGATATTAAGGCAAGTTTGATTAAGTGACTGGCTTGCATTCTAAATAGGTCGAGTAGTTGTTCTTGCCGGTTTGCATACTGATAAAGATCAGTTCTCGATGAAACATAAACAGGCGTATAAGTTTTATAGATTTCAAGCAATTCATGAAGGTCGGCGTGATTTACAGCCCAGGCAAATGGAATCAGGAACAAGACTGTAAAAGCCATGCCTGCCGGCAAAATAGTCTTTTTTATTTTTTCTGAAAAATTCCCTGGGGTTTTTAATAGTAACAGCCAGTATAGTGCGGGCAGCACAACGATAAAGTTTGGTTTGAATCCACAAGCCAAGCCGCTCAGTGCGCCGATTAACAGAGCGTCTCTTGTTGGGTGGATTTGTCTGCCGCTCACCAGAGCCAGTGCAGAAGCAATCGGCACGATAGCTATATAGTCACGCTGGAAAGCTGCAATTGTGCCGCCGAGAAAATAAACGGCAGCGAATAGTGATGGGGCTAAAATGGCGCTGGTTTTTGAAATGGGCGATATGATTTTCCAGCTCAGAAAAAAGATAAAAAATAAAATACTGGCATCTAGAAAGCGAACGGGCGTGGCGCTGTAACCGAAAAAATTCCCTATCAGCGAATGAAACAAGAATGGTCCTGGGAGATTATTTTCAAAAATATCGCGATATAGCAGGAGGTTTTTTTCGTTAATCAAAAAAGCGGTGTAGTGCATCATAGCCAGATCCATTTCAATGGGCTGGTATCTGGAAAGCCAAAGCAATACGGTCGTGGTTAATGCTGCTGTTATGGCGGCCAGCCAAGCGAGCAAAAAGCCGGTATTGTCGAAAAGCCTGGAGTGCATAAAGGTTAACCGCTGGTTTTCTGTATTATTCCATGATTCCTGCCTGACAGAAACAGCGATACAATAACAAGCCAAGCGATCCGGGTTACTCAATGAAGCCATCCATTCTACAAAAGTTGCAAGCGCTGTCTGAACGCCATGAAGAGTTGGCAGCATTGCTGGGCGATGCGGCTGTTATAGCAAACCAGGACAAATTCCGGGTGTACTCGCGTGAGTTTTCTGAACTGGAGCCTGTGGTTCAGGGATATCTCCAATACCAAAAAGTTTTGCAAGACATCGCCACTGCGCATGAGTTGTTGAAAGATGGCGATGCCGAATTGAAAGCAATGGCGCAGGATGAGTTAGGTGATGCACAGCTAAGGCTTCAGCAATTTGAAATGGATCTGCAAACCCTTTTGTTGCCCAAAGACCCTAACGATGGCAGCAATGTTTTTCTCGAAATTCGTGCTGGCACGGGCGGTGACGAAGCGGCAATATTTTCCGGTGATTTATTTCGCATGTATAGCCGATATGCGGATGTACGCAATTGGCGCGTAGAGATTGTCAGCGAGCGACAGGGTGAACATGGCGGTTATAAGGAAATTATCGCGCGTGTGGCAGGCGCAGAGGTTTATTCGCGATTGAAGTTTGAATCCGGAGCGCACCGCGTGCAGAGAGTGCCTGAAACAGAAGCGCAGGGTCGTATTCATACATCGGCGTGTACAGTTGCTATTTTGCCAGAGCTGGATGAAGTCGAAGCTGTAAATATTGATAAGAATGATTTGCGCGTTGATACATTTCGCGCATCGGGTGCTGGCGGTCAGCACGTCAATAAAACTGATTCAGCGATACGTATCACGCATATCCCGACAGGCATTGTGGTGGAGTGTCAGGATGAGCGAAGTCAGCACAAGAATCGTTCCAAGGCGATGTCGCTGTTGGCTTCAAAACTTTACAACAGTGCAATTGAGCAGCAGCAACAGCAGCAAGCGAGTGATCGTCGCAACCTGGTAGGAAGCGGCGATCGTTCAGAACGAATTCGAACGTATAATTTCCCCCAGGGGCGAGTGACGGATCATCGCATCAACTTAACCCTTTATGCATTGGATGAAATTCTTCAAGGCGGATTAGACGCAGTTATTCAGCCGTTAGTGAATGAGCATCAAGCAGATTTGTTGGCAACCCTGGCAACTGAATGAGAAATTATGACGGCACTATTGCCGACCATTTGCGTGTTGCCACGCTGGCTTTGCAGGGGGCGTGTGATGAGCCGCGCAGGGAAGCAGAAATTTTACTGAGTGTTGTATTGGCGTGCGATCGTGCATATTTCATTGCTTATGGTGATAGAACAATAACAAATAGTGATCATGATCTTTTTTGTCATTATGTAGAGAGGCGACAGCAAGGAGAGCCTGTTGCATACATTATTGGCCAGCGCGAGTTCTGGTCGCTACCGCTGGCGGTTAACAACAGTACGCTGATACCGCGCCACGATACTGAAGTGCTTGTAGAAAAAGCGCTTGATTATTGTGTAAAAGAACAGGCTTATGTTCTGGATCTCGGCACAGGTACTGGCGCAATCGCGCTGGCACTTGCTTCTGAGCGCAGCGCCTGGGAAATTGATGCCGTGGATGTGCAGGAAGATGCAGTCGCGCTGGCAAAATTCAATGTCTCTCAACTGGGCTTAAAAAATATTTCTGTTTATCGTAGCCATTGGTTTTCTGAAGTAGAGAAAATAACTACAGCACCCGGCGCGCGTTTTGATCTTATTGTGAGTAATCCCCCATATATTGATGAAAAAGATGCGCATTTACGGATGGGAGACGTGAGATTTGAGCCAAGAAGTGCATTGGTGGCAGATGAGGAAGGCTATGCAGATTTATTTTTTATTGCAAGAATGGCGAGAAGGTTTCTGGTTGATGATGGCTTGTTGTTGATGGAGCACGCTTTTTCACAAGGAGAGAGATTACGCAATTATCTTCTGGAGATAGGTTACAGTAATGTTGCTACATTCTTTGATTATGGCGGCAATGAGCGTGTTACTGTTGCGAAATTTTGCGCGCCTTTAACAGAGGTGAATTTTAGTGGTGAGAAATTTCTCTGATGAATGATGAACAGTTACTACGCTACAGTCGTCATATCTTGCTTGATGGATTCGATATTGCAGGCCAGGAGCGTCTCCTTGCCGCCAGAGTATTAATTGTCGGTGCCGGCGGATTGGGTTGTCCATCCGCCATGTATCTTGCTGCGAGTGGCGTGGGTAGTATTGTCATTGCTGACGATGACGATGTCGATGTGACCAATCTTCAGCGGCAGATTGCGCATGGTGCGTGTGATATAGGCGTAAAAAAAGTTCTTTCGCTCGCGCACACGCTTGAGAATATCAATCCGGAAGTCAGTATAAAGCCGCTGGCAGTCCGTTTGCATTATGATGACTTGCTTGAGCAGGTGGCGGCAGCGGATGTTGTACTCGATTGCTCGGATAATTTTGATACGCGTTTGGCGATTAATCGGGCCTGCGTGGAAATGCAAAAACCATTAGTGTCGGGCGCTGCGATAAGAACAGATGGTCAGGTATCGGTATTTAATTTGCATCGTAATAGCCCTTGTTATGTTTGCTTGTACGGCGAGGTTGCCAGAGAAGAAAATCTGACTTGCAGTGAAAGCGGGGTGTTAGCGCCGCTGGTGGGCATTGTTGGTTCAATGCAGGCACTTGAAGCGTTGAAAATTCTGGCAGATTTCGGGAATGTGCTAAACGGTCGTTTGCTATTGTTCAATGCGCGCGAAATGGAATGGCGCATGTTGTCGTTACAAAAAGATCCTGTGTGCCCGGTTTGTAGTAATCCTTGATTAATATGTTTTAGAAGTTAACGCTTCGCCCACCATCAATCGCAATGATCTGCCCCGTGATATAGGGTGCATCGCGCAATAAAAACAGAACGGTATTGGCAATATCCTCTGGCAGTCCTGTACGTGCTAATGGAATTTTTGCTAACAATTGTTGTTGATCAGCTGGAGCCATTGCGCCTCCTTGATCAGGCCAAAGAATAGCTCCTGGTGCTATGCCGTTGACGCGTACATGTGGCGACAGTTCAATGGCTAATGACTTGGTGAGCATCGTATTGCCAGATTTTGCCATGCAGTAGATGGTGTGATGAGCCAGCGGTTTGTCTGCATAGACGTCGGTGATATTGATAATGGCGCCCCGTGTTGCTGTTAGTGAGGCGCTGAGTGCCTGAGCGAGAAAAAAGGGAACTTTCATATTGCTGTTTACTAGATCGGCCCATTCGATTTCTGTGGCAGTGCCAATGGGAGTGGCGTAGAAGCTGGAAGCATTATTCACTAACGCATCAATTCGCCCCCATACAGACAGTGCTGTTTCAGCCAATAGGTTTATGGCATCGATTTTATCCAGCTCTGCAGTAATGCACGTAGCAGAGTTTGCACGCAGGATATTGAGTTCTTTTGCCAATGTTTCGGCAGGTTCTTTTGAATTTCGGTAATGAATGATTGTGTTGTAGCCGGCTGCGTGCAGGGTTTTGACAATAGTAGCTCCAATGCGCTGGGCGCTACCTGTCACCAAAACCACCGGATTCTCATTGCTGTGATTGCCGTGCGACTTATTGTTCATGAAATTTTATTATCCAGTTGTACTATTCAGTTGTACGACAATTTGTAGGGCACCAATACGAAGTCTTCTTAGTTCCTCGCCGAATGCCCTGCCTGAAAATTGGGCGGCGTCAATTTTACTGCTCTCGATATTTCTGCAGATAGCCCATGCCGTTTTCAGAAATTCCGTGGGTGGGTATATGCCATTTTTAAAGTCAGTACATCCGCGCGCCACTGCTTCACAGGTCATGAGAAATGGCTCCAGCCTATAAGGTCGCCTGAATAAATCAAGCTGTTCAAATAATTCCACTATTTCTGCAGCACACAATTCGAGTGCGCGATCACAGCGTGTGCGGTAAATCGATACCATAACAGCCATGTCTCTGTATTCATTCGGCACGCCCAGGTGTTGACACATGGATAACAGCGATGATTTGTCCAGATCATGGCACAGTGTGGCAAAGCGCGCGGTTTTTTCATCGGTCAACGCAGCACATTGTTGAATAGCCAGCAATGTATGCCCTGCAATGCTTATTCCGGTGAAAATAACGGCAAGGGCGCCGCATTGATGTAATACATCGAAGAATATATGTGGACTTTTTTCTCCCAGCGCGCGTTCACATTCTTGCCAGACACGTTCAGCTACCAGTGCATCTACTTCTCCATTCGCAACCATGCTTTGCATGAGTGCCATGGTTTCGTCGGCGATATAAAATCCCAAGTGGTGAAAGCGTGCTGCGAATCTTGCTGTGCGTAAAATGCGAACAGGATCTTCAGAAAATGCAGGTGATATGTGCCGAAGAACTTTTTTTTGTAGATCTATTTGCCCATTACAAGGATCAATCAGCTGTCCGTCTTCATTTTGCACAATTGCATTAATGGTCAGATCGCGCCGCGACAAATCCTGTTCCAGTGTTACATCGGAATCTGTATGAAAGGTAAATCCACGATAGCCCGGCGCAATTTTGCGTTCGGTGCGCGCCAGTGCGTACTCTTCGCCGGTATCAGGATGCAAAAAAACGGGAAAATCCTTGCCGACAGGTTTGTAACCGAGTGCCAACATTTGTTCGGGGGTTGCGCCGACCACGACCCAGTCACGCTCGTATACAGGCAAACCAAGAAGCTGGTCGCGAACAGCGCCACCCACCAGATAGGTTTTCATCGGCATTCAAACGTGGTGAGACGAATCGGGTGCGCCGAGCATTATTGGTTGTGTGGTGGGTTGCTCAGCGGTGCGACACGTGTACTGCCGTTACCTGCAGTCAAACGCACACGTTGACCGCTAACAAACTCGTTCAAAGCCTGCACTTCCTGCACCACAGCTATGCTGGAGCCATTATC
>DAOMGA010000103.1:0-6191 GCA_035430085.1 Pseudomonadales bacterium | reverse complement strand
GGTTGCGCACTGCCAAACGCCGCTTGCGACAAAACAGCGTGTTCGACAGCAACGGCGCCAGTTTCAGCAACTTCCGCTTATTGATTGCCGTGATGATTTTTTCCACGCACATTAAAAAGCGCAGCAAGGAAAATAATGTCGGCTTGTTACTGCCAACTACCAGTGCAGGCTTGATCTGCAACATGGCAGCACTGCTCGCAGGTAAAACTGTAGTGAATCTCAACTACACAGCTAGCGCCGATGCAATTGACGCTGCACTCGACAAAGCCGATATCCGCACCGTTTACAGTTCACGTCTGTTTGTGAAAAAACTGGAACAGAAAGGCGTGGCTGTTGAAGCGATTTTCGGCGGCGTACGCATGGTGTATCTGGAGGATCTTAAAGCCGGCATCAACCAGCAGGAAATGATCCTGACTGCACTGATTGCACTCTTGCCTGCCCGCTGGATCTACCGCTTATATGGCGCATCACTATTCGGCAAAAAAACATTACTGGATGACCCGGCCGCCATTCTGTTTTCCAGCGGCAGCGAAGGCGCACCCAAAGGCGTCGTGTTATCACACCGCAATATTGTCGCCAACTGTTTACAAGTGTCGGATGTGCTGAACACGCGCAGTGACGATGTAATTGTCGGTAGCTTGCCGCTGTTTCATTCCTTCGGTTTAACCGTTACGGGTTTCATGCCGCTACTCGAAGGTATTCCAGTGGTTTGCCATCCCGATCCGACCGATGTGATGGGCACAGCAAAAGCGATTGCACGCCACAAAGCCACTGTATTGTGTGGCACATCCACATTTTTACGTTTGTATGTGCGCAACGCAAAAATTCATCCGTTGATGCTGGCATCTTTGCGTATAGTCGTAGCTGGCGCAGAAAAACTGGCGCCCGATGTGCGTGATGCTTTCAAACTGAAATTCAATTGCGAACTGTTTGAAGGCTATGGCGCCACAGAAACCACACCAGTCGCCAGCGTGAATATTCCGGATCAACTGGATGACCGCTACTGGCATGTGCAACGCGGACAAAAAACCGGCACCGTCGGCTTACCATTACCCGGCACCGCATTTCGTATTGTTGATCCGCAAACGCTGCAAACATTGCCCCCGAATGAGGACGGCTTGATCCTGATTGCCGGCACACAAGTGATGCTGGGCTATCTTGATGATCCGGAAAAAACCGCGAAGGTGATTGTTGAACTGGATGGGCAGCGCTGGTACAAAACCGGTGACAAGGGCCATCTCGATACGGACGGTTTTCTGGTTATTGTGGATCGCTATTCGCGTTTCGCGAAAATTGCCGGAGAAATGATTTCACTTACCGCTGTAGAAGATACCGTGCGCGCTGTCATGGCGGCTGGCAGTATCAACACGGATTACGCCGTTGATCTGTTGGCGGTCAATGTGCCGGACGAGAAAAAAGGTGAGAAAATTGTTCTGCTATATGCCGCCAACATCGAAGAGGATGATTTGCGCCGCATGATGCTGTCATCCGACACACTGGCATTGATGATGCCTGCTGAATACGTGCAAGTGGCGGCGATTCCGAAACTGGGTAGCGGTAAAACTGACGGTGTGGCTGCAAGAAATCTTGCAATAGACGCGATCACGTAGGGGCGACATTCATACAAGGGCGACCGCAGGTCGCCCCTACGTGCGCAAAAAATTTTTATAAGCAGCCCGCACGTCATCTTCAATTAATTTTCCGTCGTCATAACGGAAAAAATGTTGGAAATTGCGTTTGCGCTGCCATGCATTCAGCGGGCGGTTAAACCAGCGGAATCGACAATCCAGCACATCAATCAAACCCAGTTTGCCATTGGGCTGCAGTACGACATTGCCAGGATGCAGTGAACGGAAATAAATTCCTTTATCGTGCAATTGCGCAATATAAACACCGAGATCGGCAATCAGTTTTTCTGGCAGTGGAGATTTTTTTATCAGCCCACGTAATGTGTCGCCTGCCAGCGGCTTGTAGCGCACAGCAAAACGCTGGTTATGCGGGATACGATACAACACCAGTGGCGTCAGGGTATCGATGCCGCGTGAGCGCAACTTTTCTGCGTTATCCCAAAAGCGTTTTGCCGGATTCAATACACGCGCCATCGACACGGCGTGCTTGATACGAAATACCTTGATGTAATCCCCGTTAGCACACAAAAATACCTTGGGGCCAAAACCATCGACTTCGATGATGACATGATCGGATTGCCATTGCTCCCAATCCGGTGAGCTAATCGATTGCCACACTGCTGTCATGCATGCACTCCGTCTTTTTGACGATGCAACTGCTGTGTAATATCGTCGATCATCGCATTCGCCAGCTCTTGTTCGCCGTAAAATACACCGCCGACATGCTCGCGATTCAGCAATGCTGCTTCTTCATCGCTGTGAACTCGTGCAATCGACAGGATGCCGGGATTCAGCAAACGCGCCACGCCCAACATGCGGCAGGTGCGCACAGCATCCGGCATCGCCACAATCAACATTACAGCGCGCGCAATGTGCGCCTGAATCAGCACTTCCGGCTCTACCGCATCACCGGCGACGGCAGGCAAACCTCTCGCACGTAAACTTTCCACGAGATCACGACTTTCTTCCACCACCACATACGCCATGCCACGTTCGTGCAAATTTTTTGCAATACGTCTACCCACACGTCCGTAACCCACCAACACCACATGATTGGTCAGTTGTTCCGATGTAAATGTCATCGGCAAAATCGCTAGCGGATCATCTGGCTGCTCAAGAAAGCGCGCAAAACGTGAACGCGAGCGAATCCAGCGCTGTAACGGTTCGACGGCGTAAGACACTAACGGATTCAACGCAATGGAAATCAGCGAACCGGCAAGAATCAGGTTTTGCCCTTCTTGGGGTAACAAGCCGAGTGATACGCCCAGACTGGCAAGAATGAAAGAAAATTCGCCGATTTGCGCGAGCCCCACCGAAACGGTCAACGCAGTATTCAACGGATAACGAAACACGCGTACTAAAGTAAACGCGGTCATGGATTTAGCCAGCATGATAATCGCCACGACTGCCAACACACCCAATGGATTCGTTATCAGCACACGCGGATCAAACAACATACCGACAGACACAAAAAACAATACCGAGAATGCATCGCGCAGAGGCAGGGATTCTTGTGCAGCGCGATAACTCAAACTGGATTCACGCATCACGATGCCGGCAAAAAATGCACCCAGCGCCAACGATACGCCAAATAAAATCGAAGAGCCGTACGCGATGCCAATGGCCGCCGCCACCACGCACAAGGTAAACAATTCCCGTGAGCCGGTATGCGCCACTTGCCACAATAACCACGGAAATACACGACGCCCCACCACCATCATCAACGCGATAAACCCCGCCACTTTCAGCAGCGTCATCAATACAGTTACCGCGAGCGAATACTCACCCACCGGCGGGGCATGACCGCCCAGCGCGCCGGCCAATGGCGGCAACAACACCAGCACCAGCACCATGACCAGGTCTTCCACCACCAACCAGCCGATGGCGATGTGGCCGGTAACGGATTCCAGCAATCTGGCGCGTTCCAGTGAGCGCACCAGCACCACAGTACTCGCCACCGACAGACACAGACCAAACACCAGACAACCACCGATGCTCCAACCCCACAACGAAGCCACACCAGCACCGAGCGCGGTAACACAAGTCATCTCCAGCAGTGCGCCGGGCAAGGCAATCCGCCGCACTGCGAAAAGATCCTTCAATGAAAAATGCAGGCCAACGCCGAACATCAACAGGATCACGCCAATTTCAGCCAGCTGTTGCGACAACGCGACATCTGCCACAAATCCGGGAGAAACCGGGCCCAATACAATACCCGCCACCATGTAACCCACCAGTACAGGCAGCTTCATACGGGCGGCAACAAAGCCCAACAACAGCGCCAGGCCGAAACTGGCAGCGATGGTGACGATCAATGTGGGTTCATGATGCATAGGTAAAGACGAAGCCCCTAGCGAATGGCTGCCGATAGCAGCTGATAGCTTTTCATCCGGTGATCTTCCAGACTGGACACCTGACGCGGTGTTTCCAGCAGCACTTCCACGACCGGATAACCCGCCATGACATTCGCCGGCACAGGCACCGATAGCGATACCGTTGTACCAGCGGCGTTGTACTCATACGACTGCGTCATCAACACCTGCCCATTCACGCTCACGGTCAATGGCAGTGGATACAGTGGCTGACGCAGTGGCAATGCCAGCGTCAGCTGTAATACTGCCGCGTCCGCAGGCTCAGGTTTACGCAAAAGAAACCCGGCGCGTACCGATGCCCACGGCGCTTCATCCTCGGCTATTTGCCCCTGATGTTCGGGGAAAAATCCGCCCAGCATGCCGCCTATCCGGTCGGCATCCAGCTGGGAAAAATTGATTTCTGTCGCCAGATGCTCCTTGATAAAAGCACCTTCAGCCGCTGCCGTTGCTACAGGATCCAGCGCTGGATTCAGGTTGACCGCCTGCATGTCTTCTTCTGTAGGCAAGGCATCAGCCGGTACCGGCACCCAACCCAGCTCCGACAAGCTGTGGATGTAGAACAAGGTCAGCAGGTAATGCCCCAGGCGATTGGGATGACCATCGTGCGGCAAACGCGTCTTGGGACCATGCCAGTATTGGGCGACGGTGTACGGCGCGCCACTAGTCTGCGCGTATTGTTTGAAGCGCTCAATAAACAACGCCTTGTGTTTGCCCGGATGATCCAGCACCGACAGCAACACCTGTCCCTGCCGCTCATGCTGTAACAACACCAACCGCCGGACATGTTCGAATGCGGCCTGCCAATAATCGCGGCAGGTATGGCAAAGATCCGAGCTCAGGGCAGTAAAGGTACTGACACCAAATGGCACACCCGCCATATTGCTGAATACGGCACTGCCGTTGACGCGATGGTCGGTGGAGTACTCGGTGGTGAGCTCACCGTTTTCGGTGACGCCGGCACTGTCGGTGATATCGTTCTGCACAGTGAGCAGGATCACCACGTCCGGCGCGTATTCATCCAGCCGGGCACTGAGATAGTCAGCTTCCTGCACGGTATTCCAGCTGGGCAGCCCCAACGCCAGCGTTTCAATGCGCTTGCCATTAACACGCACGTTTTTTTCGGTATAGAAGGCCTGCATCTGGTCGCAAAAGCGATCCTCTTCTTTTCCCGCCGCGCCAAAAACAAAGGAATCACCCAGGCAGATAATACGGAACACACCTTCCTGTTTCGGTAGATAGGGTGTTTTGCTGCGCATGCCAGCATTGTTGGTCAGCACCTCCGCTTCTTTATAAACGGTGCGCCAGTCAGACCGCGCGACCCGCCCGACGCTGGCATCCGGTATTTGTTGAAACATGCCAGCGCCGACGTTGGACACTTGCGCCCGTATCGCTTGCCGTTCCTCGTCCGACAGATGCGTCGCGATCCAGGCGATCACTTCAGGGCGCAACACCGCTTCGACAGCCCGCCAGGCAGGCGGCAACACCACCATTGCCAGACCTATGGGCAAAGCCAACATCACCAACCAGAAAACTACCCGCTTTTTCACTTAACCATGCCAGCCTTGTCACTCAGTTGCCATTGTGGCTAAAGCCATTGCTTGTGGCTATACGCAGTGGCACAAAGCCTCCCCGCTCATTACCATAGCGCTTCTATATTTTGCCGACTTTTTGATCAGCCTGTGACTTCCCGACTTGTGACCGATCAGCCCGCCTACCGTCAGGCCGTGCGCCCACTCAACATCGCCCTGCTCGGTTACCGCAGCCACCCCTACGGTGGCGGCCAGGGCATTTACATCAAGTACCTGAGCAAGGCGCTGGTCAATGCCGGACATAAGGTGGATGTGATTTCCGGTCCACCGTACCCGCACCTCGACCCGCGCGTCAAACTGATCAAAGTCCCCAGCCTCAACCTGTTTGAAAGCCCTGTGCATCACGCACTCGCCCTGCGCCCGAAACATCTGCGTTCGTGGGCAGACTTTGTGGAATGGTGGAGCATGTTTACTGGCGGATTTTCCGAAGCCTACAGTTTTGGTCGCCGCGTAAACCGCTTACTCACAGGGCGTCGCGACCATTACGATATCGTGCATGACAACCAGAGCCTGTGCTACGGCTTGCTCGATTTACAGAAAAAAGGCTTTCCGGTTGTTGCCACGTTTCATCATCCTATTACGCATGATTTGCGCATCGCACT
>DAOMGA010000102.1:0-6193 GCA_035430085.1 Pseudomonadales bacterium | reverse complement strand
CACGGTTTTGATATTCTGGATAATTTCACCGGCATACGTGCCCACATCAGCGATAGAATCCTGACTCTGGCGCGACAAGGTACGCACGCGTCGCCCCAACAATAGAATGGGCAACAACACCGCTGGCACACACACCAGCACAATCAATGACAATTTTAAATTGGTGATAAATAAAAGAACCAATGCACCGATCACAGAAATCGCACTGCGTAACGCCATGGAAAATGATGAACCAATAATGGACTGCAGCAACGTCGTATCCGTTGTGAGTCGCGACATGATGTCACCACTGCGATTGTCTTCAAAAAATCCTGGATGCAAACCGACAATATGATCAAACACCGCCTGCCGGATATCTGCACTCACACGCTCACCCAACCACGACACCAGATAAAAACGCACGAAAGTGCCCAGTGCCATCAATACAGCAATCACCAGCAAAAAGCCGATAGCCCAATTGAGTTGCTCCAGTGACTGCTGAGCAAAACCCTTGTCAATTAACAGGCGTACACCCTGTCCTATAGACAGCATCACACCGGAGGTAAACAACAACGCGCATAAAAACGCGACGATGGTTTTCTTGTAGGGTCGAAGAAACTGAGCGAGCGCCAGTAACGTAGAAAGTTTTTTGTTCGTTTTCATCACTTAATCCACCAACACTTAATCTATCAATTCTATACCGAGACAATCCAGCAAACTCACCGCTTCGTCACGACAAAATCGCGCACCTTTAATCGAATTGGCGTAAAGATCAATCTGGTAATGGCTGGCTTCCGCAAAGTTTGCACCGGCCAGGTTAGTTTTGTTGAAAAGGCTATGCGATAAATCCGTGTGCATGAAACTGGCACCCGCCAGATTGGCTTCCCTGAAATCCACATCATGCGCTTTACAGGTCTCGATCAGCATCTCTTTCATATCCAGACCAAAAAATGAAGAGTCATTCAGAATGCACTCGCTAAACCTGACAGGCGAAGATACTGCCAGACTAGACCAATGGCCTTTGGTCCAATCGACACCGATCAGCTTGCAGGCCTCAAAAAACACATCTGAAAATCGTGTGTTATTGATCTTGACCACACTGAGATTGCATTGAAAAAAATGACAATCGATAAAACGGCATTTAATCAATGTTGTTTCACTGAAGTCACAAACACGAAACGTACAATCATCAAACGTCACACCAGTGAGTACGCGACCAGAGCAATCCAGATCAACAAACTTCTGCGACAAGTATTCCGTAGTGCGCTCATCAATATCAGCCATCAGGATTCTCGTGTAATTCTTATTGTGTAATATGCCAGCAATAAAAAACGCAGCCGAAGCTGCGTTTTCTGATAATTCTGCTATCCGGCAGAATTACACCATACCATGCAACCAGAATGATACTGCTACCACAATGATGGCAATGATGGCGGTGGCTGCAAATGCATCTGCACTACCATCTTCTTCAAATGCAACGTTGTTATCATGTTTTTGTGGATTTGCCATGTTGATATTCCCCAATGAGTGAATCAAAAATCAGTTAGGCAGCAAGTGTTTAACGCCGTCGCGCTCTTCGCAGAGTTCCTGCTCGGTCGCTTGCATTTTGGCACGTGAAAAATCAGAAATTTCCAGGCCTTGCACAATTTCCCAGTCGCCGTTCTTGCACACGCAAGGGAAAGAGTAGATCAGACCTTTAGCAATGCCGTAAGAGCCATCGGAGTATACGCCCATGGAAACCCAGTCACCTTCTGCAGTGCCGAGTGCCCAGGTACGCATGTGATCAACCGCGGCATTCGCAGCAGACGCGGCAGAGGAAGCACCACGCGCCTTGATGATAGCCGCGCCGCGCTGTTGCACGGTAGGGATGTAATCGTTTTCGTACCAGGCGCGGTCAACCAGACCGTTAGCGTCTTTACCGTCTACCAACGCATTGGAGATATCCGGGTATTGCGTAGCGCTGTGGTTGCCCCAGATGGTGATTTTCTTCACGTCGTTCACCGTCTTGCCGGTTTTGCCAGCCAACTGCGCCATAGCGCGGTTGTGGTCGAGACGGGTCATGGCAGTGAACTGACGCGGGTTGATCGAAGGTGCATTACGCTGGGCGATCAATGAGTTGGTGTTAGCCGGGTTGCCCACAACCAATACCTTGATGGATTTCTTGGCGACAGCATCTATCGCCTTGCCTTGTACGGAGAAGATCGCCGCGTTGGCTTCCAGCAGATCCTTACGTTCCATGCCGGGGCCACGTGGACGCGCACCTACCAACAGGGCGTAATCGGTATCCTTGAACGCGACCATCGGGTCATCGGTGCAAACCATGCCAGCCAACAGCGGGAAAGCGCAGTCATCCAGCTCCATCGCCACGCCTTTCAGGGCTTCCAGCGCCGGTGTAATTTCCAGCATTTGCAGGATAACAGGCTGATCCGGACCCAACATGGAGCCAGAAGCGATACGGAACAACAGGGAATAGCTGATCTGGCCGGCGGCGCCGGTCACGGTGACACGTACGGGTTGTTTCACGGTAGGAACTCCAACGAGGGTGAATGAGGGCACTGAACAAGAGCCAGCAAAACCTTTTGAGTTGAGCTTGCGTCAGGTATCAACCAGAATGCGGGCGCATTATAAATAAATAAAGGTCGCCGTGCGAACAAGACTATTACCTACGCTTTTGCCAATACGCTTCCTGCCCAGCCTTGCGCTATGCACGCTGCCGGTGTGGCTGTACGGCTTGCTGTGCGGCTCCACCGGGCATGACGATTCGCACATCACTTTCTGGCAGGCACAAGCACTGCTGGATTTTGGCGACCTGCGCAATTACAACGGCGAGCGCATCGAGCAGAGCTCCAGCCTGTTGATGACGCTGTTCACGGCGTTCACCGCACTGGTGACGCGTTTGTCGATTGTTGATAGCGGCTATCTACTGAATCTGGCTGCTGCAATATTCACACTGAGGCTTGTGTGGAAGCTGGCATTGCAAACCGGGATTTCAAACCCCTGGTTGCCCGCCGCACTCACCGCACTCACGCCTTACTTTTCCTATTGGGCGTGGTCCGGCATGGAAACCACACTGGCTGCAGCGTGTGTGATGTTGTTTCTCGCAACACTGTTCACATGGCTGCAACAATTTTCCGGGATACGATCAGCGTTTCTTTTTCTTTCAGCACTAGCACTCGCTGCAGTGCGACCGGAAATGGTATTGCTAGGTCCAGCATTCCTGTTGATCATTGCGCTATTGTTGCGTCGCCCTGCTCTACTGTTATTTATCGCACCATTTTTGCTGCTGTCGTTGTGGCGTTACCACTATTTCGGACAGTGGTTCCCCAATCCGGTTTACGCCAAAAGCGGCGTGACCGATGCCGAACAATTGCAACGCGGCTGGGAATATTTTCAGCGCTTGTTCCGTCATCCTGTAGCAGCCATTGGCGTGACAATCACGCTGATAGCGTTCCTCGTCAGCTGCATCGCGTGCTGTCGTTCACGCTGGAAAAACATCCCTTTATTACTCTGCTGCTTATGGGTGATGTTGTATGGCGCGTTTGTCATTGCCAGTGGCGGTGACTGGATGAAAGAAGGCCGTTTCTGGGTACCGTTGATTGCACCATTATGGCTGGCTATCTGCTTCTCCTTCCTCTCGGAAAAACGCTCGCCGGTGACACGTTATGTATTGCCATTGATACTCATCCTCTACACACCGTTTTTTATCAACACGTATAACCTGGGCACGCCGATCTGGCATTATTCGCAGCAAAAAATCATTGCTGGCGACGAAGCCAGTTTTTTTGAAACGACTAACCGCGAGCATTTACGCGATTGGCCAGCGCTACGAAGTTTACAAAATTCATTGCCTGTTCTTAATCCATCAAAAGAAAGGCCATTGACCATCATGAGCAAACAGATGGGCATGGTGAACTTTCATCTGTCGCAAGAATTCCATGGCAAGTTTCATGTGTGGGATATGGCAGGATTGGTGGATAACACGCTGCGTAACTGCGCTGTGATGGCGCAGGATGGCTTTGACAAACAGGGCTTGCGGATAAACTACCGCAAGTTTTTTGATCGTCTGCCACAAGCGGAAAAGGAATGCGGCTTGCGCGCGCCGGATATCATCTACGATATTTACGGCTGGGGCGAAACTACGCCACTACCGGATTTTCTGCGCAGCCAGGGTTACCGGATTATTTTCCAACAGACGGGGCGCGTTGATGTGAAACCGGGCATCGATATCACCGCACAGGAAGTGGTCGCGGTGCGGGAAGAGCTATTGAAAGAACTCGATATTCAGGACACACAAACCGTTTTCAATCATCAGTAATATCGGCATCACCCGAATCAGCATCAGAAAAAGTTGCTGGCAGTTGTTTGCTGGCGCGCGCGCCGAGTTGTTTGAGTTTTTCCACGCGTGACACCATATTGCCACGCCCGGTAGTGAAACGCTTGACGGTTTCATGATAGCTATCATGCGCTTTGCCGATCTGCTTGCCCAGATCGTCTAGCGATTCACCTACCCGCGCGAATTGATCAAACAGCTTGCCAGCTTCCTGCGCAATTTTTTCCGCATTCCTGTTCTGTTTTTCATAACGCCAGATACTGTGCACTGTGCGCAACGTCGCCAATAAGGTCGTCGGACTGACAATCACAATACCGCGCTCGAAGGCTTCACCAAACAAGTTCTGGTCATACTGGAATGCCACGGAGAATGCCGCTTCAATCGGCATGAAAATCATCACAAAATCCAGCGTGCGTATACCTTCCAGATTCTGGTAAGACTTGTCGCTCAACTTCATCACATGCGAACGCAAAGACAGCACATGCGCTTTCAGATAGCGCTCACGCTCAGCGTCATCCACCGCATCGCAATAACGCTGGTAATCCACCAGTGACACCTTGGCATCGATCACAACGTCACGGCCTTCCGGCAAACGCACAATCACATCAGGCAAGCGTCGCTCGCCGTCATCGCTGCGTAAATTCACTTGCGTGTCGTATTCGCGTCCTTTTTGCAGACCGGATTGTTCCAGAATGCGCTCCAGAATCACTTCGCCCCAATTGCCTTGCGCCTTGTTATCGCCTTTTAAGGCACTGGCGAGATTGCTGGCATCTTCGCTCACTTGCAGGCTCAGGTTTTTCAATAAACGGATTTCAGTAATCAGCGATGCACGTTCACGGTTTTCTGTGTCATACACCTGCTCCACTTTCTGACGAAACTGTTGCAACTGTTCACGCAATGGCGATACCAATCCCTCAAGGCTCTGCTTGCTCTGTTGTTGCATGTGCTGCTGCAAACTGGCTTGTCGCGTTTCAAAACTGGTCTGTTTGGCTTCAAAAATACGGTTCGCCAATACTTCAAATTCCTGACTCAATGCACCACGTGATTGTTCCAGCAAAGCCAGTTGCTCACGTGCTGCCAACTGTTCCTGTTCGCGGCGTGCTTCCACGTCTGCCAGCCGAAGGCGCGTCTGTTCCAATTCACGTTTGCCAAACACCAACGCCAGCAGCCACCCCAATGCGATGCCGATTACACAAGCTGCGGCAGCTGCAATCAGTAATTGGATATCAAAAGACAAACAGACCTCCGGTTGGCTGGCTAAGCCCGAATTGATGTTGCTATTATTACAATCAAGGCAAGTATGATAACAACTTACAAGGGCGCAGGATTGGCACCATGAAAGGATCGGTAATATGAGCGAGATGACAGACGCCATCCGGCACGACATCAAAGCGATCTGTGCAGAAGGCTACGCGCTGTATGATCAGGCAGACTACCGGCACGCGCTGCGCAAGTTTTACCAAGCCTGGATGTTATTGCCAAAACCACAGACTGATTTCGAGGAAAGCGGCTGGGTACTCACCGGCATCGGTGACAGCTATTTTCGCAGCCAGCAATATGAACAGGGAAAAGAAGCACTCGCCTCGGCTTTGCATTGCGAGGGCATGATCGATAACCCGTTTATTCATTTACGATTGGGGCAATGCCTGATGGAGCTGGGCGTGCAAGGCAGCGCCAATACCCACCTCGGTATTGCTTACGAACGCGGCGGTCGCAAACTGTTTGAAAAAGAAGCACCTAAATATTTGATGGCAGTGTTGCAGCCTTGAGAAATAGGAACAAAAACAATGAATATCAACCGAATCAGACCCCTTTATTCTTAAAATCACCCTTTACACATTTAATAAAAAAAATTAATTCCATTACCATGAAGTAATAAAACAT
>DAOMGA010000101.1:0-6227 GCA_035430085.1 Pseudomonadales bacterium | reverse complement strand
CATATTCGCTTCTTCTTTGCTGGTTGTCGGCTGTGCGTTGCCACTCGGTGCATGGGCTGCGGATACGGATGGTGATGGGGTAGCCGACAGCATTGATGCGTTTCCCAATAACGCAGAAGCGACAACGGACACCGATAATGATGGAAGCCCTGATAACATCGATACATTGAAGCTACCCGTCTTCAATGATTTTGAAGCGGGTGCGGGTAGCGGTTGGGTCTATACGTCCGATTATGTGGGCAACCAATGGTCTGTTGTAGACAATATCAATGTGGCATTCAGTGGTACACACTCACTGTATTTTTCTGTAGCGCGCAACCAGATCAATCACTCAGAAAGTCACGCTTCTTTGTCGCTAACGCTTGTAACCGGCTCGTCCATTTCCTGGTACCAGAAATCCACGCAAAGTTTTTTCGGTAACGCCTATGTCAATGGCGGACCTTGCCAGCCTGTTGGCAATGGCTGGAGTTATTGTGTCAGGACTGTAACGCCTGGAACGAATACGATTACGATCATTGGCAACACGCTGAATTATACCGGTAGCGGTGCACAGATATGGATTGATGATTTGCGTATCGGATCGGTGTTTATCGAAGACGCAGACGATGACGATGACGGCGTTATCGACACTGCTGATAAATTTCCTCTTGATGCGACAGAAACATTGGATACCGATAACGACGGTACAGGTGATAACGCAGACATCGATGATGATAATGATGGTATAGCGGATGCGAGTGACAATTGCCCGCTGTTTGCCAGCGCGGATCAATTGAATACTGATGGTGACGCACAGGGTGATGTGTGTGACAACGACGATGACAATGATGGATTGACAGATATTCAGGAAACAACATTAGGTACGCAGTCCAGATTGGCAGATACAGATAGCGATACCGTCAATGATGGTGTCGATAATTGCCCACTGGCATCCAATGCGGATCAACTGGATAGCAATGCTGATGGGGTGGGGGATGCCTGTCTGGAAGGTAGCACCGACAGCAGTTTTAATACTGGTGCCGGATTTTATGGTGCGGGCTATGCCGCAACACTGCAAACAGATGGCAAGATTGTGGTTGGTGGTACTTTCACAATGTATAACGGCGTCAGTAGAAAAGGTATTGCGCGGTTGAATACTGATGGTTCATTGGATGAAACATTCAATACATTGGGTGGTGTCAATATAGTTGATGTGCGTGCGGTAGCTGTGCAATTGGATGGCAAGATTGTCATTGGAGGAAATTTTACGACAGTGAGTGGGGTTGCCAGAAACAGGATTGCGCGTCTGAATTCTGACGGTTCGCTTGATAATAGTTTTAATCCGGGCAGCGGTGCTGGTGGTTCTGTAAATACCATCGCTATACAGACGGACGGCAAGATTGTGATTGGCGGAAATTTTACGTCATATAACGGCGCAACCAGAAATCGCGTTGCGCGTTTGAGTACAGATGGTTCACTGGATGCTGGATTCAATTCGGGTACAGGTGCGAATGACATGGTTGCTACAACTGTATTGCAGCCTGATGGAAAAATTCTTGTTGGTGGTAATTTCACACAAATCAACAGTGTTCCACAGGGAAGAGTGGCGCGCTTGAATGCCGATGGCTCTGTAGACAGTACTTTTATTGGTGATGCCAACTACACTGTTAATAGCATCGCCATTCAAGGGGATGGCAAACTGGTCATTGGTGGAAATTTTGGTGCATACGGTGTTGTGGGTATCAACCGCATTGCGCGTTTGCAGACAAATGGTGCGCTGGATAACAGTTTTAACCCGGGCGCCGGTGCTAACAATTCTGTGTTTGCGGTGAGTTTGCAAGGCGACGGGAAAATTATTATCGCGGGTACGTTTACCACTGTGAATAACATCACGCGTAAAGGTCTGGCCAGGCTGCATGCTGATGGTTCACTCGACTACAATTTTTCCGTAGGTACAGGCGCTAATAATGATATTTATGTTGCGCTGTTGCTGATGGATGACAGATTGATGATCGGGGGATCTTTCTCTACGTACCGAGAGCAGACTGTGAACGGTATTGCTCGCATACAGACAGATAGCGATAACGATGGGGATGGTTTTTTTAATGCTGTCGATCTCGATGACGATAATGACGGTGTGCCAGATTACATCGATGCCGATCCGCTCAATGCTGCCATCAATAGTGAGAAATTATTGCAGCTAAACAATAGTTATCAAGGTGGTGCATTACAGGAACAGGTATGGCAGCAATAGTTTGTTCATGGCTCCCAGACTATACGGTGGTCTGACAGATAATCATCCACCGCGGCTCCTACGGTCGGGTGAAAAATGTCCGTGCCCATTACCGCCGTCAATTCAAACTGTTTCATTTTGTCTTTGACAGGGCCTTTCATCTCGGCGAAGCGCAGCTCGACACCACCATTGATTTGCAATTGTTCAAACAGTTCGGCCAACATGTCAGCTGATGTGATATCAATACTGGTGACCGGCTCAGCCGCGACGATGATGCGCTTTATTGCCGTGGGTGATTGGGCAATGGCTTGCAATACACTGGTCTGGAACAGCTCTGCATTGGCAAAAAACAGTGGAGCATCCCAGCGAAATAACAGCAACCCCGGCACTTGTCTCGCATCAGGGTGCCGCGCAATATCGTGATAGCCGCGAATGCCTTTAACGCGCCCCAGTATCGCAAAATGCGGGCGCCAGCCATCCCATACAAATTCAATCACAGCGATGACAATGGCCAACACAATACCGGGAATGGCGCCGAGTATGGCTACGCCCGCAAAGCACGCAATAGATAACCAGAATTCCCAACGCTGGATGCGATAAATGCGGCGCAAGTCTTTGAACTCGAATAATCCTATAGCTGAAGCGATGACCACGGCAGCCAAAGCGCTGGCGGGTAAGTTTTTCAGTAAGTCAGGCGCTAACACAATTAGCAGTGCGACGGCGATGGCGCCTACTACGCCAGTAAGTTGTGTTTTTGATCCAGCTGCTTCTGCAACAGGTGTGCGTGATGAGCTGCTGCTGATCGGAAAACCCTGGAAAAATCCTGCTGCCAGATTTGCTGCGCCGAGACCGATCATTTCCTGATTGGGATTGACGTAGTGGCGAGTTTTAGCGGCGTACGTGCGAGACAGCACGCTGGTATCTGCGAACGATACCAGCGCTATTGCGATGCCGCCGCCGACAACGGTTTGTAAGTCAGCGAGATTGATCCACGGAAGCGCAAATGCCGGAAGTCCTTGCGGCAGTGAGCCGAGTACTTTCACACCTGCGTCTTGCCCGAGATTGAACAGGCTGGTTGCCACAGTCGCGCTCACCACAGCGAGCAACATGCCGGGAATACGCTGGTAGGGTTTTAGCAGGAGAATCAGTGCGAGTGTACAAGCACCTATCCACCAGGCAGCCGGATTGGTTTTTCCATCAAGAATGGATTGCACAATGAGAAATATATTGTGCAGGAGCCCGTTGCCTTCAATAGAGAAACCGAAAAGTTTTGGCAGCTGGCTGATGAGAACCGTCAGTGCTATTCCGTTCATGTATCCGTAGCGAATCGGTTTGGATAACAGTTCGGTTATGAAGCCAAAACGAAATACGCCAGCCATGATGCAAATCAGGCCAGATACAATCGCCATCATGCTGGCCAGGGCGATGGCGCGCACCGGGTCGCCGTGGGATAGCGGTGCAACAACGGCGAGGATCAGTGCTGCGAGTGAGGAGTCCGGCCCTAATACCAGAATGCGGCTGGGACCAAAAATCGCGTAAGTGAGTAGCGGAATGATAGTGGCATACAGACCGTAAATGCCGGGTACGCCAGAGGCTTCTGCATAGGCAATGCCCACCGGTACCAGCATGGTGGTGAGCACGAGTCCTGCTGCTATGTCGTGCGGTAGCCAAGCGGTTTGATATGTCTTGAGAGATTGCCAGCCTGGCAGCCACTTGCCAACTATTGAAGTTGTTTGCTTGCTCATGATGCCTTCAATTAAAAAGTCATGCCGCTAAAAAAATCATACCGCAGTATTCCAGTATCGTCTTCAGAGTGTGACTTTTAGCGGCGCTTCCTGCAATGCCGACAGTTGTTCCCGCAGTTCCAGAATGTGTTGCCCCCAATAACGTTCGCTATTGAACCAGGGGAAGTGCATTGGAAAGGCAGGATCATCCCAGCGACGAGCCAGCCACGCGCTGTAGTGCAACATGCGCAAGGTGCGCAACATTTCTATCCAGTGTAATTCGCGCACATCAAATTCACGGAACTCCTGATAGCCTTCAATGATTTCGGCGATTTGCGTGGTTTGTTCGTGGCGGTCGCCGGATAACAACATCCACAAATCCTGTATTGCCGGTGCCATGCGCGCATCATCAAAATCCACAAAGTGCGGCAGATCATCGCGCCACAACACATTGCCTGCATGGCAATCGCAATGCGTGCGAATAAATTGTATGTCTTTCTGTTGTTGCTGTTTTTCTTGCAAGAGTTGCAGAAGATCACGCGTCAACGTGGTGTAAGCAATTTTTAATGATGAGGGGATGAAATGTTCAGTGATAAACGCAACGCTGTCTGTGCCATAAGTGGCGAGATCGAGTGTGGGTCTTTCCGTAAATGGCTGCACAGCGCCAATATTGTGTAGTCGTGCCAGCCAGCGCCCCATAATCAGCAGGTGGTCGAGATTATCAAATTCCGGCGCACGACCACCTTTGCGCGGAAACAGTGAAAACTGGAATGCCTGTCCGCCGATGTTTTCGGTAAACAGGCTGTTGCCATCATGTCGAACGGGCGTCACTACCGGAAATTCGTCTTCTTCCAACGCGAAGCAGAAGGCGTGCTCTTCCAGAATCTGTGCGGTAGTCCAGCGATCCGGGCGATAAAACTTGGCGATGAGCGGTACGCCGTCCTCAATGCCGATCTGGTATACGCGATTTTCGTAGCTGTTCAGTGCCAGGATACGACCATCGCAAAACAACCCATGGTCAGCCAGTTGGCGCTCAACGGCGTCCAGAATGCACTCTGGCGTGAGAGCCGAGAACGGGTGGCTGCTGTGTGCAGCGGATGGAAGGGTATCAGGCATCAGGGATCAGGTATGGGGCTGGGAGAGCATGGTATGCCAAATCACAGTAGGGCGCTCGGTTGCGCCTCCTCCTGCTAATCACGATAATGGCGCCTCGTTTTTCCAACGTTAACAATCCAACACAAACAACAGGTGCAGCGCGATGGCCGAAGAACAGAAACGCCCCAAACCCGCGGATTATTTCTCAGACTGGAAACAGCGCGAAGCGTTGGCTGAGGACATGATCCCGCTAATTGGCAAATTGCATCGCGAAAGCAACGTCAACACCTATATCTACGGTCAGCAGTTGTACAGCCGCTCAGTGATTGACATCATGAAAGCGCATCGCTTCGTGCGCCAGATTGAGCAGAACGAGCTGTCTGAATTTGATACTTATCCAGTCATCAAGGCGCTGGCGGGTTTGAACCTGGGGCGTGCGCATATTGATGTCGGTCGTATTGCTGTGAACTTCACAAAAGACGGCGCTGGTGTATCGGTAGAAGACTACGTCAAGCGTGAAGTGGCGGATGCTGTTGGTACAGACGTGAAGCCGATCCCTGAGCCGCGTGATGTCATTCTGTATGGCTTTGGTCGTATCGGCCGTTTGATGGCGCGTTAGCTAAATAAAAAAACCGGCGGCGGTGATGTACTGCGTTTGCGTGCGATTGTCGTGCGCAAAGGTAAAGGTGATAACGATCTGGAAAAACGCGCATCGTTGTTGCGTCGTGATTCTGTACACGGTCCTTTTCGTGGCACGATCCGTGTCGATGAAGAAACACAAAGCTTTATTGCTAACGGCAATGAAATAAAAATTATCTATGCTGATAAACCGGAAGACATTGATTACACGCAATACGGTATTCACAACGCCATCGTGGTGGAAAATACTGGTAAATTGACTGATGAAGCAGGCTTGTCAAAACATTTGCAAGCCAAAGGTGTGAGCCAGGTATTACTGACGGCGCCGGGCAAAGGTAATGTCAAAAATATCGTTTTTGGTATCAATCACGATACGATCAATCCAGATGACAAAATCATCTCGGCAGCTTCCTGTACTACCAATGCGGTTGTGCCAGCGTTGAAAGCCATGCAAGACAAGTACGGCGTGAAGTCTGGTCATATTGAAACTGTTCACGCTTACACCAATGACCAGAACCTGATCGACAACTATCACAAGTCAGACCGCCGTGGTCGCA
>DAOMGA010000100.1:0-6273 GCA_035430085.1 Pseudomonadales bacterium | reverse complement strand
GCACACCGGTGCGTTGTTCGATTTGTTTCAGATGCTGGTTCAGTTGCCCGCATAAACTGGCCAAGCGCCGGGTGTCAGCAGGTTCAAGGATCAGCGTGCTAGCTTCATGGGTGGTGGCAGGGGATGGGCTGTCGGTCTTTTCTATGTGGGTTTTCAAATCTGCCCTGAGGCGCGTAGTGCGCTGTGACTCGTGTTCCTAGGATATACGACAGCACCACTGGCGGGAAAGCCTGCAGAAGGGATTTTGCTGCCAGCTGAAGGTTTTTGTGTGACAGCTGACAGTATGGGGTGAAGGGTCGAGAGATCCAGAGGCTTTTGACAGGCTGCATCCGCTCCGCTGGTGAGTAGCGCCGACCATTCGTCGTCTGGCAGCCAGGCGCTGAGCGCAATGATGATGGGCGCGGGGAATGTGATGGCGCGAATAGTGCGGATAAACGTGATGCCATCCATATCGGGCAAGTGTATATCGATCAGAACACAGTCAAACTGTTGTTCCCGCAACAAGTCCAGTGCAGCTGTCGCGCAGTTTGCCAACGTGACCTGATGGTGTTCAGCCTCCAGCAAACAGCCAGCGGCAAATCGATGTATGTCGGTATCGTCCACCACCAGCCACCGTAAGCCCGCTTTTACTTCGGGAGCAGTGATCGTTTCGCATATGCTGACCGTAAGGGGAGTGGTGAATATGAATGTGCTGCCACGATTTTCTTCACTGGTTAGCGTGAGGTCTCCGCCCATCGCACGCGCAAAATCGCGACTGATACTCAGCCCAACTCCCGTGCCGCCGAAGCGTCGCTGGATATCACGACCCTGGGCAAAAGGAGTGAATATATGATCCTGGATATTGGCGGGGATACCTATGCCGGAATCAATAACCGTGAACGCCAATGCAGGAGGGACATTGCCAGCGGATCTAGACAGTTCTACGTGAAGTTTAACCAGCCCGCTGTTCGTGAATTTGATGGCATTGCCCAACAGATTGAACAGGATCTGGCGAATACGGTTTACATCACCGTACAGTTGCTCGGGTAGAGCAGGATCAATGTGCGTTGTCAGTATTAATCCTTTCTGTCTGGCTTGTGTTTCAACGGTGTTAATAACATGTTGCACCAGTGCAGACAATTTATAATGTTCACGATGCATCACCATTTCGTTGGCTTCTAGTCGTGACTGATCCAGCGTGTCATTCAACAGTGCTAATAATTCTGTTCCGGACGAATCCAGCGTATTAACCATGTGTCGTTGTGAATCGCTGAGAGCCGTATTATTCAGCGCGCGCGCTAACGTTAACAAACCTGTCAGCGGATTGCGGATTTCATGGCTCATGATCGTTAGCGTGGTGGACTTGATGCTAGCAGCTTGTTCTGCATGCTGTTTTGCGCGATGCAATTTCCGTATGCGGATTTCACCAATGAAAGTGGAAACCAGCAAGAGAAGTAGTAACAGGACGATAGTACAAATCAGATACATATTCGGCGCTATCCTTAGCGTTATGGTCTACATACGGGCAATATGGTTTACAGGTTCCCTGATTTTTTACAATAGTGTTTTACAGTTTTCCTGCGTTGTTTTTCAGATAATCCGCCACACCTGACGGACTGGCTTTCATGCCGCTGTCGCCCTTGTTCCAACCGGCGGGGCACACATCGCCGTGTTCAGCATGGAATTGCAGCGCGTCTACCAAACGCAGTAATTCGTCAATGTTACGACCGAGCGGAAGATCGTTGATGATCTGGCTGCGCACCACACCTTTGGAGTCGATAAGAAACGCGCCGCGGTACGCTACGCCACCATCCGTCTGCACATCATAATCGCGTGCAATCTGTTGTGTTAAATCTGCCGCCATTGTGTATTGCACAGCGCCGATGCCGCCGTCTTCAATTGCAGTATTGCGCCATGCGTTGTGCGTGAAATGCGAGTCTATAGAAACGCTGACCACTTCCACGCCGCGCGCTGTGAATTCGGCCATGCGGTGATCGAGTGCAATCAGTTCAGACGGGCAGACAAACGTGAAATCCAGCGGATAAAAAAACAGCAGCGCGTATTTGCCGCGAATCGCAGAGGCAAAATGAAAATCGCTGACGATTTCACCGCTACCCAATACTGCAGCGCAGTGAAAATCCGGTGCAGGTCTACCGACAAGTACAGCCATTAGCCGGCAACAGCTTCTTTAATCAATGGCAGCAGTTCACCTTTGGCATGCATGTCAGTGACGATATCGCAGCCGCCGATCAGTTCACCTTTTACCCACAACTGTGGGAAGGTGGGCCAGTTGCCGTAGCGCGGCAAGTTGGCGCGAATTTCCGGATTCGACAGGATATCCACGTAAGCGAAACGCTCGCCGCAATTCATCAAAGCTTCCACGGTGCGGGCAGAAAAGCCGCACTGCGGTGCGTTCGGGCTGCCTTTCATGTACAGGATGATGTTGTTCGCTTCGATCTGTTCTTTGATTTGATCCATGATATCCACGGCAAAAACCTCAATAGGAAAATATTAGACAGGACAATGCCTATATTCTAACGGGCAAGGCGGTGAAATACGACTACACAGGCATGGAGTCAGTCGGGAGTGGCAATATCCCCACATAAAACGCGTAATCCGTCCGACGTGCCGATGGCAATAGACAGAGTGATGCAGAGTGTGCCGCCGGTGATAGATAAATAGGGTTTGCTGACCTGAACACGCCCCGGTTCAGCAATTGCCTGTTGGTAGTAATGCCGCCTGGCCCAGATGCCATCAGACGCATCATCCAGCGGGGCAAAGCGCGGGTCTATGTGACCATAACTGCTGTCAGGCAAAAAATTCTGGCCGACCTGCTTGCCGTGTTCATCCAGAAGGTAACAGCGTTTGACCCATGGCTGTGCCAGAAAGTGCTGCAAGGCTTGTAGCGGTGTTTCGTCAGAACGGATGCCGATGGCCGCTTCAAAAAAACTGTTGGTATAGGGCATGAGCCTGACCTGGATGGCATCGGCTTCAAGTTGCCCATCATGTTTTAGTTTTGCAAACAGCTCGCCAATCACCGGATGAAACGAAGACGCCGGTAGCTGGCTCTCCGGTCGGGCAAAGAAAAACCCTTGCACGAAATCAATGTCGGATCGCAGGGCGATGAGCGCTTGCTCTTCTGTCTCGATACCTTCGATGAGAGCCAGGCTCCCGGCCTGGTGAATCAGGCTGACCAGGCCGGGGAGAATACGGCGGACCCTGCTGCTGGCTGCAGCCTGGTCGATCAGCGTCTTGTCGAGTTTGACGATGTGCGGTGAAAGACCCCATATGCGGTTGAAGTTGGAGTGACCTACACCAAAATCGTCGATGGCGATCAGGCAACCGATATCGCGATAGTAGTGAATCGATTCTGCCAACTGGTTTTCATCGTTGATCTGTCCTTCAAGAATTTCAATCACAATCCGGTGCGGTGGAATTTTGTAGCGTTGCAATAACTCGTTAAAAAAAGCACCGAATTGTTTGCCATGTACTGTAGTTAACGGGTTGAGATTCAGAAAAAGCCATGTTTCATCACCTGCCTGTTGCATGAAATTACTGACATGCAGTGTGCGACAAAGGCGATCGATAAAAACGGATTGAGCCAGACTGCTGGCTTCAGAAAACAGCATAAGCGGTGAAATAGGAATGCTGTCTGCTAATGAGGGTCGGATGAGTCCTTCGTATCCGACTATTCTTTGGTGTGCAAGACTGTAAATCGGTTGGAAATGGCTGCGCAATTGAACCTGATCGCAAGTGGCGGCGTAACGGTTTCCCTTGCGTGTGATGAACGATTCCATGTAATCGAGAGTGAGTTGCTGGTCTGGCTGTGAAAACTGCAGTGGCATCATGGATGGCCCCTTTTCATACGGCAGGACGGGATGTCCTGGCATAACAAAGCAAATAACAGACCATAGTTGCATAGCCTGAAATTATTTTTGATATTTGAGAAAGCGTGTTTTAGCAGAAAAGTATTGCAGTTTTATGGTGCAAAAAAATAAAAATGAACTGTTATGGTGCGGATCGGTGTTGTTTTTTAAATATTTTCATTTTCGTTGTGGCCGGAAGCAATCAGCATATATACCGCTGGCAATACGAACAGGGTAAACAACGTGCCTACCAGCATGCCTGCCACCAGAATAATCCCGATGCTGTTACGCGCCTCGGCACCAGCGCCGGATACCAGTACCAGGGGGAAATGACCGAGCACGGTAGCGCCGGTGGTCATCAATACGGGCCGTAGACGCGTGGCAGCGGCATTGGTAATGGCATCGTATTTATTGCGACCTTCTGCCTGCAAGTGGTTGGCGAATTCAACAATCAATATGCCGTTTTTTGCAATCAAACCCACCAGCGTAATAAAACCGACTTGCGAAAAAATATTAATCGTCGTCCAGCCCAGAAAAGTAAACAACATCGCACCGGATAATGCGAGTGGTACTGAACCCACCAGTACAACCAGTGGGTCACGAAAGCTGTTGAATTGCACCGCTAACACCAGAAATACAAACAACAAAGCCACTAAAAGTACGCCGAACAGCGTGTTGCCTTCTTGCCGTAACTGACGTGATTCGCCTGCGTAATCAATGTTGTAACCTGCGGGTAAAATTTTCGCAGCACCTTCTTCCAGTGACGACAATGCCTGTTCTTTGGTGGTTCCCGGCATGACACCTCCGTAAAGGCGAAAGGCGTTTTTCTGCTGGAACTTTCCCAGTACGCGCGGTGCGGTGTGTCTTTGTAAAGTCGCAATAGCAGAGAGTGGCACCAGGTCTCCACGCGGTGTGCGCAGTTGTAGATCCAGCAAGGTTTGTGGATCCGGACGGTCTGCGCCTTCAATCATGGGAATAACTTGATAGGCTTTGCCGTCCATATCAAAACGGTTGACATAGTTGGCAGACAACAAGACGCCGAGCTGTTGGCTGACACTGGAAAGATCCATGCCGAGATCGGCAATTCGGCGGCGGTCGAGCACAAATTCAGCTTGTGGCAAATCAATTTTCAGATCGGTATCGGCGTACAGGAATTTGCCACTGGATTTTGCGTGTGCCACCAGTTGGTCGGCATACGGCTTCATGGTGGCGGGTGAATCCGAAGACAGGATGACCATTTCCACGTCGAAATTGCCGGCAGTGGGCAATGCGGGATACAAAATCGGAAATGCGCGCAGGCCGCTGATTTTTCCCAGATCCATATAAGCGCGTTGCAATAATTCCTGTACGCTGAATTCACGCTTATCGAAATCCACAAACGTTTGCCCGCCGAAGCCGCCTTGTGGCGTGACAATCTGCCACATGAAACTGGCGCCAGGCAGAGCATTCAATGTGTCAACAATTTCGTGCATATAACCGGTGGTGTAAGCGAGAGAGGCTTGTGGCGGTGCTTCAATCACGACGTTGATGCTGGCCTGATCCTCCACCGGTGCCAGTTCCTGTTGCGATAACAGGTAAAACGGTATCACCAGTAAGGAAAAAAACAATGCAACAAACAAAACTTGCGATTGCCATGCCAGACAGCGTTTCAACATGCGGGTGTAGATTTGTTGCAGTTGTGCAAACCAGCGGTTGATGGTTTGTGTAGCGTTGTTTTCTTCGCCATTGGGCGGACAGGCATAAGCACTCATGATAGGAGAGAGCGTGAGTGCCACTACGCCGGAAATCAGCACAGCAATCGCCAGCGTAAAAGCAAACTCCTTGAACAGTACGCCAGTCATACCGGATAAAAATCCTATTGGTGCGTACACGGCCGCGAGTGTGATGGTCATGCCGATAATCGGTGCGAGCAACTGACGCGAACTGGTGAGTGCAGCATCGATGCGGTTTTTGCCTTCACGCATATGGCGTGCGACATTTTCCACGACAACAATAGCGTCATCCACTACCAGTCCAACGGATAAAACAATGGCGAGTACCGTGAGCAGGTTGAGTGAAAAACCCATCGCCAGCATCGCAGCCATCGCGCCGAGTAATGAAACAGGAATGGTAATCAACGGCACGAGGGCAGTGCGTACAGAGCCCATCAATGCCAGCACCACCAGTCCGACCAGTAAAATGGTTTCAGCGAGTGTGACAAAAATTTCGTGTAATGCAGAACGCATGTACAGCGTGATGTCGTAACCAACGCCGATATGCATGCCATCCGGTAATGTTGGATTGATAGCAGCGAGTTCCTTGTACAGCTCGTCAGCAATAGCGATTTCATTTGCACCGGGCAGTGGCCACACTGATATATACACGGCATTCTGGTTGTTGAGTCTTGCGTTGTTTTCACCTTCCACTTCGCCGAGTTCGATGCGTGCAA
>DAOMGA010000099.1:0-6314 GCA_035430085.1 Pseudomonadales bacterium | reverse complement strand
GCACCCGCCGGGCCGAAAGGTATTTCATTATTTCTGGTGCCAAAAATTCTGGTGAATAGCGACGGCACACTCGGCGCACGCAATACCGTGGCAGCGAGCGCGCTGGAACACAAAATGGGCATCAAGGGTTCATCCACTTGCGTGATGAATTTCGATGGCGCTGCTGGCTATCTGGTGGGTAAACCGCATCAAGGTTTAGCTGCGATGTTTACCATGATGAACTACGAACGTTTGTCTATCGGCATTCAAGGCATCGGTTGCGGCGAGATGTCATATCAAACCGCGGTGCATCACGGGAAGAACCGTTTGCAAGGTCGCGCGGCACACGGCGCTGCCAATCCGCAAGGTGTAGCAGACCCGATTATCCATCACGCCGATATTCGCCGCATGTTGCTCACACAACGCGCATGGAATGAAGCCAGCCGCGCGTTTGCTGTGTACGTCGGCTTGCAACTGGATCTCGCCAATCATCACCCCGATCACGACATCACCGTAAAAGCCGCGCAACGTGTTGCATTGCTCACGCCGGTCGCCAAAGCCTTTTTTACCGACAAAGGTTTTGATGCCTGCGTACTCGGTCAACAAGTTCTCGGCGGCCACGGTTATATCCGCGACAACGGGCAGGAACAATTGGTGCGCGACGCACGCATCGCACAGATTTACGAAGGCACCAATGGCATTCAGGCACAGGATCTATTGAAACGCAAAGTGCTAGCTAATGGCGGGCGCTGGATACGGGATTTCATTCTGGAAATGGAACAGGATGTAGCAGAAACCAGCGCTATGTTTGCGACCGAAGAAGATGCTGTTTTGAAAGCGTGTTCCACGCTGCGAGAACTGACGTTGTGGTTGGTGAAACAGGACAAACGCGATGCAGATTTATGCAACAGTGCGGCGTGTGATTATCTGCATATTGTCGGCCACACCATTTATGCGTGGTTGTGGCTGAAAATGATTGCAGCCAATCCAGCGGATACAGACCGACATGTGCTTGGGCGATTTTATTTCGGGCGGTTATTGCCACAGATCAAGGCGTTGGATGCGGCAGTACGCAGTGGCGCAGATCTGGTGATGGATTTACCGGTGGATAAATTCTGATATGTAGGGGCGCGATTTATCGCGCCCTGTTCGAAAATTATACCCCGTTAAAAAATCGCGCTGTTTAGAAGAGGGCGCGATAAATCGCGCCCCTACGCAAGATTGCCAGCAATTTGCTCACGCAGCGACGACAACTCGCGCCGCCACACCGCCATCGCAGCAGGTTCTGCATGATCACCCAGCGCATGTTCCAGCGTATCCACAAATGCAGCGAGGAACGCATCGTACATCGGCAGTGTAGCGCCCCAACTGTCGTGATCACTCACCATGGTTTCTACCACAATACTGCTGTAAGGCTTGTTTTCCAGACGATCCAGTACCGTCTGCACTAACTCATTCACCATCTTGCCTTGCACGGCGCACGCTTCTGCTGTGCCAAACAATGCTTGCGCTGGCGGGCAAGCCGCAAAAAAACGCGTATACACTGCAGGTGTGATATCCACACCCGTATCTGCCAACTGTTCCAATGATTGTGTGATGCACTGTAAATCGTTCATCCAGCTTCTGTTACCCGGGAGATTCAGTAGTAACATAAGAATAACAGGCGCCAAGGAGACAGTAACCCATGCCAGGCAAACCGACATCCGCACCCAGTCCCTGCTATTTCGTAATCTTCGGTGCGACAGGCAATCTCGCTGCTGAAAAACTGTTCCCTGCGTTGTATGCACTGGAAGAAGCACAGCGTTTGTCTGCCGCATTGCGCTTTGTTGCGGTAGGGCGTCGCCAATGGGCGCTGGAGAATTGGCGTACGTATCTACTGCACACCTTGCAAGACAAGATGAAAAAACATGTATTCAACGGCGTGATCGCAGACAAGTTGATACAACGTTTTGATTACGTCGCTGGTGACTACGCAGAAGCCAGTACTTATCAGACCTTGGTAGGCACACTCGCACAACCGCACGATTTTCCAGAAGGCGCCAGCTGTGAAAACATGGTGTTCTATCTCGCTATTCCACCTTCCGATTACATGACGGTTGCCACGCATCTGCATCAGGCTGGTTTGAGTGGCGGCGCATTCAAACATCGCATCGTGATTGAAAAACCGTTTGGCGAGGATCTGGACAGCGCGCGCATGCTCAACATGAAGCTGCACGAATTTTTTGACGAAGAGCAGATATTCCGTATTGACCATTATCTCGGCAAGGAAACGGTACAAAACCTGATGGTGTTCCGTTTTGCCAATACCCTGATCGAACCGATCTGGAATCGCAATTACATCGACCACGTGCAAATTACCGTGGCTGAACAGAATGGCATTGAAAATCGCGCCGGCTATTTCGATAGCACTGGCACGCTGCGCGACATGTTACAAAACCACATGATGCAATTACTAACGGCGATGGCGATGGAACCACCCGCCACGCTGGACGCCAATGCCATGCAAGATGAAAAAGTCAAAGTCTTGCGCTCGATACGCCCGATTCCGCGCCAGTCTGTACACTCTGTGGCATTTCGTGCGCAATACAGCGCGGGGCAAATTCAGGGCGCGCCAGTGCATGGCTACCAGAACGAAGAAGACATCGCACCGCATTCCACCACAGAAACTTACGTGGCTGCCAAATTTTATATCGACAACTGGCGCTGGAAAGGTGTGCCGTTTTATATGCGCACCGGAAAACGCATGGCACAAAAAATGTCATCGATTGCGATACGTTTCAAACAACCGCCACAGCAACTGTTTCGTGAAACCGCACTGGAATGGATAGAACCCAACTGGATTGTGTTGTCGCTGTACCCGGAAGAATGCATGCGCATGGAAATCCACGCCAAGCAACCGGGGCTGGAAATGATTACACGCATTGCCGAACTGCAAGCACCTTATCGCCAACCCGGCGAAAAATCGCTGGAAGCCTACGAGACATTATTGCTGGATGTGATCCAGGGCGATCGCAGCCTGTTTATCCGTTTCGATGAAGTGGAATGGGCGTGGCGCGTGGTTGATCCGATTCTGCGCCACTGGGCGACCACCAACGAGTTCATCCACACTTATCCTGCTGGCAGCTGGGGGCCGGAAGAATCCAATCGTCTGTTCGACAGCGAAGACCAGCAATGGCGCAATAATTGATATTGATAAGGCAATCACCAATGACACAACGCTGGCATAGCTACGATTCCGTTGCAGCAATGCAAACAGACGTAGCAGCACGGATCGCGGCTGTCGCCAATGTCTGCATAGCAGAAACACAACAATTTCATATTGTGTTGGCGGGCGGCAGCACACCGCAAAATATTTATGCATTATTACGCCACTGCAAAACCAGTTGGCAACACTGGCATGTCTATTTTGGTGATGAGCGCTGCTACCTGCAACATGCCGACGACCGCAATGACACCATGGCATATGTATCACTACTCACGCATGTTGCTATTCCACACTCACAGATTCATTGCATCCCTGCGGAACTGCCGCAACAAATTTGCATTACACAATATGCCGCTTTGCTGGATAACGTAAAAACGTTTGATCTGGTGCTGTTAGGATTAGGTGAAGACGGCCACACCGCCAGCCTGTTTCCGGGACACTATCTGGGCGATGATGCCGACGCACCCGCTGTATTAGCGGTTGAAAACGCACCGAAAGAGCCGGCGCATCGCATTACCCTCAGCGCGAGGCGTTTAAGTGAATCAGAACGTGTATGGTTTCTGGTGAATAGCGAGGGGAAACAAACGATCTTGCAACGCTGGCGGGACGGAGAAACATTGCCTGCCAGCGCTATTAATCCCGCTAACGGTGTCGATATTTTTACCGCTGTGTAATCACTGCCAAGTCGCGTTGTGTCTGATCCCACAAGTTGGATGCTGCGGCAATATCTGCACTATCAGCACAGGCAGTACTCGGCCTGCACTGCTTGTAATACTTTCCACCCACAGCATTCGGGCTGGTGGCGCAATGCACACTGGTCTGCGCACCCTCTTCCGGCGTGAGCAAACCAAAACGCTCCACCGGTGCTAAAGCATTACGCACCGTTTGTATCAGAGGATTACCGGCCAAACCCTTGTCGGCTACGTTGGTGAACACCGAGCCGGGATGCAGACAATACGCTTGCAGATGATCGGTTTCTGCATAACGGCGCTGTATTTCAAATGCAGCATGCACGATAGCGAGTTTGGACATGCCGTAAGCTGTCCACGAGTTGTAAGGATAATCACCCGACAAGCCGGCGTTATAGCCCTTGGTGTGCATTTTTGATGCAACAAATACGATGCGCGCATCGCCGGTTTTCTTTCCTGTTGCTTTCAACAGCGGCAACAATAAATGCGTGAGATGCATCACACCGAGATAATTGCCACGCCACTGGATTTCAAAACCGTCGGCGGTTAAATGCGGCTCTTTCCATTGCGACAACAAATCCAGATGCGCGCCGGCATTGTTGACCAGAATATCCAGGCGATCACCATGATTTTTTTCAAACCATGCGACAAACTCCGCCACTGAATCGGCAATCGTCAAATCCAGTGAATGACCATCGACCTTCCCTTGCGCACCTGCAGCAACCCGCAACGCCTTCACTACTGTGTCAGTCTGCGAACGCGTGGTGATGATCACTGTCGCGCCCCAACTAGCCAAGGTTTTTGCGGTTTCAAAACCGATTGAGCCCGGCGCGCAACCGGTAACGATCACCGTCTTGCCATGCAAATCCTGTTTTTCTGCAAACGGGGCTTTGATCATCAAACCGCGCAATGTTTTATAAATACTCATATCCCAACATCCTCAAATATTTTTTCTAACCAGACCAAAATACTTTTGCACCAATGACGTAGGCGCTGCAAAAATCAGCGCAAATATTTCCCAAGCAGCACGGCGATAACGCTGGCAACGCCATGCAATACGCGCCTGCCACCAGTGGATCAACACATGTTCACGCGGGCTGTCATGCCACTCGCGGTGCAATTGTTCCAGTAACGCCAATGCTTCTTTATGCCTGCCCTCTTCTACTAACGCACGTACATCTTCAAAAGCCATAGCTATACCCCTTTCTTGCCGTCGGTATGCAGTGTATCTGTATGGAATATGCAACAATATAGCCATATTAGCGACACAGTGACGCATATATGAAACACCCATCTCATAAACAAGAGCCTCTAATACAGGACTGGGACGGCTGGCGCTTCTTCCTCGCCATGGCGCAAACCGGCACGTTGCGAGGCGCAGCAGACAAGCTAGGCATCAACCACGCGACCGTGGCGCGGCGGCTCAGCGAGTTTGAGACAACGCTCGGCGTTCATCTGTTTGATCGCAGCAAGAGCGGCTACAAACTCACCAACGCAGGCCTGGCCATGTTGCCGCAGGCAGAAGAACTGCACGCTCGACTACACCTGATGCACGAACAGGTGAGCGGCGCTGATGCATTATTACAAGGTGACGTATCGCTCACATTGGTCGACAGCATGATCAATATTGTCGCACCACTGTTGAAAGATTTTCGCGCACAGTATCCGGCCATCATCGTGTCATTGCACACCGGCAATCAGCCAGAAAATTTGCAACTGCGCGAAGTGGATCTCGCTTTACGCACGACCAAAGCTCCACCGGAACAACTTGCCGGCAGGCGTATTGGTCAGCAAAGTGCAGCGCTGTACGCACATCCTGATCTTGCAAAAAAAATGACCGGAAAAACTTTACAACAATTGCCATGGATCGGCTGGACGCGCACCTGGCAACATTTACCGGATGCACAATGGCAATCACAACATATTCCGGCAGAAAATATTGTCTGCCGTGTGGATTCCCCACTCGCCATGCTCGCTGCATTAAAAGCCGGTCTTGGTGTGGCGCACAGTGTCAGTTGGTTAGCTGAGCACGCAGGCTTGCAACGCATAGGCCCACTACAACAAAACGAATGGCTCGATTTGTGGGTGTTAATGCATCCGGATGCACGGCGTGTTGCGCGTGTGGGTGCATTGGCTTCGTTTTTGGTAGATAACTTGCGACCGATGTGCGAACCATGAGTAAAAAAATAAATATCTGGTTTGTTTACATTCTGCGCTGCGCCGATGGAACTTTGTACACCGGCATCACCACCGATCTTGCGCGCCGCGTGAAAGAACACAACACCGGCAAAGCTGGCGCCCGCTACACACGTAGCCGCCGCCCTGTGGTGTTGGTGTATAGCGAAGCGGTTGAGAACAGAAGTGAAGCATCCAAGCGCGAGCACGCGATCAAGAAGTTGAAAAAAAAAAAAAAAATGAAGATGGCTGGGTTGTAGGGGCGA
>DAOMGA010000098.1:0-6342 GCA_035430085.1 Pseudomonadales bacterium | reverse complement strand
TTTTTTGTCCTTCTTTCTCAACCAGAATCAGACCAGAAATACGCAGCAAATTCCCGTCCTCAACAAACTCCTCTATTTCAACTGCTGTTTGATAAGGTAACTCTTCACCAAGCTGCCGGATAATTTTTTCTCTGATAATTTCAGAAGCAAAAAAACGCTCACTCTTGTCTGTCAGCTGATCTTCTGGGTAGATAAAATCTGTCACTGGTAAATGCTGCAATATCGCTCCCTCTAGCAGATCTAGCCCTGTTTGCTGCAAGGCAGATATGGGGATGATGGCAGAGAAATTTCTCTTCTGTGCATAAGTCGATATCAACGGCAGCAAAACACTCTTATCCGGTATTTCATCAATTTTATTGATGACGAGAATAACCGGATGATCAACAGCGGACAGTCTATCAAGCACCTGCTGGTCTTCCTCAGTCCAGACTGCTCTATCAAGAACCCAGACTACGACATCCACATCATGCAACACTGACACAGCTGCACGATTCATACGCTGATTCATAGCGTATCTACCGCCGCGATGCATACCCGGGGTGTCTACAAAAATCATCTGGGCTATTTCAGTCGACTTTACACCGAGAATCAGATGCCGTGTAGTTTGCGGCTTACGCGAAGTGATACACAACTTTTGCCCGATCATATGATTCAACAGGGTAGATTTCCCCACATTGGGCCTGCCAACAATCGCTATCATCCCGCAACGTTTGCCTGACTCTTTAATATCTTGTTCAGTATTCACGCTAGACTTCCAGATATTTCAGAATTTTTTCTGCTGCCATTTGCTCGGCTTTCTTTCGGCTTGATGCAACGGCTTCGGCCTGCATATTCAGCGAGCTGACTTTGCACATCATAGTAAAACTGGCTTCATGATCACTACCACTGCGCGATAAAAGTATGTATTCCGGCAATGGCAACTGTCGCGCCTGCTGATATTCCTGAAGACGGGTCTTTGAATCTTTTGCAGTACCTGGCGCTGTTTTTTGTAAAATCGGCTGAAAGAGCTTCGCAGCAACACTTCTACAACTATCCATTCCACCATCAAGATAAACAGCGGCGATGAGGGCCTCAACAGCATTGGCTAGACTTGACGCCCTCTCGCGGCCACCTGACTGGATTTCACCAGCGCCAAGATTAAGCGATTCGCCTATTTCCAATAAACGTCCGATTGCTGCCAGATTATCCCCACATACGACCTGAGCTCGCATGTGTGAAAGTTCACCTTCCGAGGCTGAAGGGTAACGTTCATACAGTAACTCACTAATCAATAAGTCGAGTACTGCGTCGCCAAGAAACTCCAGTCTTTCGTTATTATTGGATGAACTGTAACTGCGATGCGTGAGTGCCTGAGTACACAGCGAAGGCGTACTGAAAGAATAACCTAAACTATCTTGTACCTGTTTGAGTGCTTTTGTCACTTGGATATTGGTTCAGCCAGATCAACCTGATGATTAAATCGGAGGACAATATCGACATTCCCCATGAACGGCTGGCGCTTCTCGTAATCCAGTTTGAGCAGAACCTTTCCACCTTCACGCACCACTTCAACCTGCTTGAGCAAATCATCAGGCAGCATACTGACTTCAAAAAATTTGCCTAAGCGTCCCTTGATATCACTGTTTGTCACTTCATTGATATCCTTGCCAGCTAATGCCGCATGCACTCCATCCATAGAAGAAGCAATATTTTTATCATCAATGTAGAGAGGTGCTAATTTCAAAACTACCGTGATAACAAAAAGAAACGCAGATATGTACAGAGACATTTCCCAAAATGTGGCACCTTGTTGCAACTTTTTACTTGTTTTCACAACAACCCCCTTATTGAAACCTATGAAAAGACCTGAGCTACTGGATTACACCATTACGAGAGAAAGACGGCAAGCTCAGCCATGACTCCCAGTGCATCCAGACATAGACGGCTTGCCCTACCACATTTTGCTCTGGCACCATACCCCAGAATCGGCTATCACTGCTGTTATCCCGATTATCACCCATCATAAAGTAGTGCCCTGCCGGCACAACAGTCTGATAGTTGCTCTGTGGTGTCTGTATAGACGCACGTTGAATCACATGTTGTCTGGGCTGTAGATTTTCCTCCATGATCATCGTGGGGTATTGATTGCCAGTATTGTCAGCTTGAATAAACTCCTGGTTCATTTTGACGCCATTGATATAAAGCACATTATCCTGCAAGCGCACTTCATCACCGGGCAAACCAATTACTCGCTTGATAAAGTAGCGTTTATCATTTGGTGGAAAAAACACCATCACATCACCACGTTCAGGATTACTGACTGGCAGAACTTTAGTACCTACAACTGGCAGTCGCAGACCATAGGCAAATTTATTAACTAGAATAAAATCATGGACTAGTAGCGTAGGTACCATGGAAGCAGATGGAATTTTGAATGGTTCCAATAAAAATGAACGTAAAATCAGAACCACCAATAAAACAGGGAAAAAAGATTTGGCATATTCTGCTGCCGTAAAATCAGCTTCTGCCCAATTAACCATCGCTTGTTTTTCACTGCCCACACGAACACGAGAGAGCGTCTGCTGGACTGTAGCGGCGCCCATCAACCTGACGCGCCGACTGCGAAAAAACACCCTATCCATTAAAGTTATCCAACCGGAAAACAACACCAAAGCCGATAGTATCAAAGCAAAATCACCATCCCGCTTTAAATATACGGTCAACCCTAATAGCAACCAACTAACCAACAACAAACCCGATAGTATGCGGAGCCAAACCGGAAAGCCGGCGTCTGCGCCTAGAGAAACCGCCTGCTGCGAACGCAAACACAACTGTGCAATTCTGTATTGCCGACCTATCCACTCTTGAAGCAGCCAGACCAATACCGTTAAAACAATAGCGAAAACCAATGCGACATTAACACTCGGCAATGACAGTATTTTTAGCATTTTATAACCTTAATCAACTTTCAACACAGCCAGAAAAGCTTCCTGGGGTATTTCTACATGCCCAATCTGCTTCATACGTTTTTTGCCGGCTTTTTGTTTTTCCAACAATTTCTTCTTGCGCGATGCATCACCACCATAACACTTGGCCAGTACATTTTTACGCAGCGCTTTAACCGTTGTTCTAGCAATAATTTGCCCGCCCATCGCTGCCTGAATAGCGACATCATACATTTGACGAGGAATCAGCTCCTGCATTTTCTCGCATAGAATGCGACCGCGTGATGCGGCGTTATCCCGATGGATAATAACAGCCAACGCGTCGACCTTATCACCATTAATGAGCACATCTAGTTTCGCTAACCTAGCTGGCTCAAAGCGTAGAAACGAATAATCCAAAGACGCAAATCCACGACTGACTGACTTGAGTCGGTCAAAAAAGTCCATGACCACTTCACTCATTGGCAGTTCATAGCGCAAAGAAACCTGATGCCCAATGAACAACATATCACGCTGCACGCCGCGCTTTTCAACACAAAGATTGATGACATTACCCAAATATTCCTGAGGCACCAGAATATTTGCCTCAACAATTGGTTCACGCATTTCCTGAATCTTTGCAGGATCAGGCAATCTGGATGGGTTATCTACTTGCACTACCTCCCCACCATTTAGAACCACTTCATATACCACCGTAGGTGCGGTGGTAATCAAGTCCAGATCGTATTCTCGCTCGAGCCGCTCTTGCACAATCTCCATATGCAGCATTCCGAGAAATCCACATCGAAAACCAAATCCTAAAGCGTCAGATGTTTCAGGCTCATAAAAAAGTGCCGCATCGTTCAATGTTAATTTTGCTAAAGCCTCACGAAAATCCTCATAGTCATCAGCATTAACTGGAAAAACGCCAGCATAAACTTGCGGCTTCACTTTCTGAAAACCAGGTAACGATGGTGTATCAGGGTGGCTCGCAAGAATCAAAGTATCTCCTACAGGTGCACCATGAATATCCTTGATACCTGCAACCACAAAACCTACTTCACCTGCTTTTAATTCACCGGTTTCTTTTCGCTTTGGCGTAAAAACCCCCACAACATCTACCGGGTGGGCTTTACCAATACTCTTGGCAACAATCTTGTCTTTTTTTCGCAATGTACCGTGTTTGACTCGCACTAACGACACGACACCCAGATAATTATCAAACCAGGAATCAATAATAAGGGCCTGTAAAGGCGCAGTGACATCTCCTTGGGGCGGCGGAATTTTGGCAACCAGTCTTTCCAGCACATCCTCAATTCCCATGCCTGATTTTGCGCTGCAACGACAAGCATCGGTGGCATCAATCCCTATGATCTCTTCAATTTCCTGCTGCACACGTTCAGGCTCAACCTGAGGTAAATCCATTTTGTTCAGAATGGGCAATACTTCTAATCCCTGCTCAATTGCTGTGTAACAATTGGCTACTGACTGCGCTTCAACACCTTGCGCCGCATCAACGACCAACAATGCTCCCTCACACGCAGCCAATGAGCGCGACACTTCATAACTGAAATCCACATGCCCGGGCGTATCAATAAAATTTAACTGATAGGTTTTGCCATCTTTAGCTTTGTAATCCAGCGTCACACTTTGCGCTTTAATCGTAATGCCGCGCTCTCGCTCAATATCCATTGAGTCGAGCACTTGAGCTTCCATTTCACGCTCAGATAAACCACCACACACCTGGATAAAACGATCTGCCAAAGTGGATTTGCCGTGATCAATGTGAGCGATGATAGAAAAATTACGGATATGACTGAGGTCGGACACAAACATTACCAAAGACTATAAAACAGGCAATAGTTTACCTGATTCGAGCATGGCTTGCGCCCGTACTTAACATGGAGAAAGTCCTACTCGATTATGATAGACCGGAATGATGGATGGCCGTCTCGGAAAAACCGCAGCGGTTGAATACTGCCAGCCGGCAAGGCTTCTGCTACCGCAAGAAAATCAGCCACATTATTGATTGCAGAAAACCCCAGCTGAACAATCACATCGCCTGGCTGCAACCCTGAGTGCGCAGCGGCACTACCCGGTTTAATATTGCGGACCAATACCCCGCCATTCATCCGCCATTGCTTTCTTTGCTGAGCGTCCAGTTCCACCACCTCCAGACCCAAGGGTCCAGAAATCAACTCCTGCGGGTTCTTGCCGGTTGCTTTACGAAGCGCCGATGATTGACCTTCATCCGGCAGTTCACCCACGTCTATTCTTGTTTTCATCAACTTGCCGTTACGTATTAACGACAATTCAACCGATGTTCCGGGCGACACCAAGCCCACTTGGTGAGGTAAATCAGCTGAAAAAAGTATCGGGGCTCCATTAAATGCCGTGATGATGTCGCCTACCTTGATGCCGCCGTTTTCAGCAGGTCCTGCAGTAATGACCTGCGCAACTAAAGCCCCTTCTGGCTTGGTCAATCCGAAAGACTTCGCCAGTTCAGTATCGACTTCTTGAATTGAAACTCCGAGCCACCCTCGCACCACCGCGCCATGCTCTTTCAACTGTGCAACTACATTTCGCGCAACGCTGGCAGGAATCGCGAACGATAACCCCATGGAACCGCCTGACCGCGTGTATATTTGTGAATTGATACCAACAACATCACCATCAAGATTGAAGAGTGGGCCGCCCGAATTACCCGGATTAATGGCTACATCCGTCTGGATAAAAGGAACGTAATTTTCATTCTGTACATTGGGTAAGCTTCTCCCCATGGCGCTGACAATACCCTGCGCTACCGAATAGTCCAGACCGAATGGAGATCCGATCGCCAACACCCACTCTCCCACTTTCAGATCGTCATTTGCATCAAGCCTCAAAGTAGGCAATCCGTCGGCCTTGATTTTTAACAACGCTAGATCTGATCGCGCATCACTACCGATAACCTGAGCATCAAACTCCCGGCGATCAGCTAATCTTACTGTGATTTTATTGGCGCCACTGATGACATGATAGTTAGTCAGAATGTACCCATCGGATTCGATAATAAAACCAGAACCCAACCCCTGCTGGGGGATTCCATCCTGAGGTGCTGGCATTTGAAAATATCGCCGGAAAGGCTCGGGTAACTCTTGATTGGGCGGCAATCCCTGACCGTTTAGTCCAGAGGCAGCTTGCATTTCGACTTGAATTTTCACCACGGCAGGCGAATACCGCTCTACCAGCACCGAGAAATCAGGCAATTCACGAGCATTAACCGACAGGGGCGAGGTCAATAATAGGAACAGTGTAAATAAAAATACAATAGCGCCTTTCATGCACGCACCTTCAATAATTCAGATATCACTCATTCGTAAACTATTTTAGCTTTCAGACCGCGATCTTATTCATCACGCTTTAGTACAGCAGGAGCCAATGGCGCCCCACTACGATA
>DAOMGA010000097.1:0-6354 GCA_035430085.1 Pseudomonadales bacterium | reverse complement strand
CGCACGCACAGTGAAATCATGACCATAGACCGCCACATCACGACCCTTGACCTTAATAATGGCAGTGACCAATGAAGCGCCATCCAGATTGGGGCCCCAGTTCTGGAACAGTATGCTGGGTTCAACGCCGTGATCACACAGAACCTGAATGCGCTCCCATACGGTCATGCGCTTTTTCAGGTGCTGTCGTTGAGTACTGGGTATACCGGCAGCCTGTTGCGGGCGTTGTATCAGATCGTGCCCGGTTTTGAGGGTGTGTTCGTACAGTCCGGGTTCATAGCCGATCTGGCCGGGTATCTTGAAGGACACTTCGTCAGCTTCAGCGAACGGGTTCTTCAGGGAAGGAGAGATCAGGGAGGGTTTGATCATAGTGGCCCCAGTGGTATGGCTTGAAAGAGGGTAAATTAAAGACGCGAAACGATACTTTCCCCGGCTCCAGGAGTCAATGCGCTGGGAGGGTGCAAATGTCGCACAAGTATTTGACGCTATTAGGTTTATTGGTAATAATCGGACGAAAGTCAAAGCCGTGCACCACAACAACTAGAAGGCTTGCATCGTGAAAACAACAGTCGGTCTTCGCCGCACACGTGTTTCTGCTTTCCATTGGCGTTTTGCCGTAATCCTGCTGTTATCCCTGCTGTCCTTAGGTGTCTTGGCGTTGGATGCCGACCAAGACACCCTGCCGGATGATTGGGAAACGGCGCACGGACGCAACCCGGCGAAGGCAGATTATGCTGTGGCTGTGGGTGCCAACCATAAATGCGTAATTGACGAAACTAGTGCCAAATGCTGGGGCAGCAATACCAGTGGTCAGCTCAATGTACCTGTGGCGTTGCAAGACAAGTCGCTGCACCCGTATGCAGTGTCAGTGGGCAACACTTGGAGTTGTGCCTGCCACGACGGCGGTTCCACCTGTTGGGGTAGTGGTTATCCGGGCACGCCTTCGTGCAGTGTACAGACGTCCGGGTCAGTGACGGTGAGTGTGCCGACCAATAGTGCCGTGTGTGTGAATACACCCGGTTATTACACTTGGGTGTTTCCATCCGGTATAACGACATTCGATTGTTCAGTCGCTAGCGGCCAGTGCAGCTTGTCGGGTGGTTTCATTTCACAATACGCAGCAGATTATTCCTCGCCGTATTACTGCTCGATGCGAGGTCCATATTCCGTGGTTGGTAAATCAAATGCCTTGCCTGTCACTGGCGTTGCCCAGCTGAGTCAGCAGACGGATGTCTGTTTTCTGGCGGACAACGGATTCTCCTGTTATTTCCGTTCTGCCACGTACAACAACTGGCAGCAGTTGTCAGGATCCACGGCGCAGCTGAACTGGACGTATGTCGCCGCGGGTGTGGATGCCGGTGTGTTGGTTGATTCGGACGGCGATACGCTCAAGCGAGGAGTAGACCCGAATGACCTGTTGCTGGATAGCGATGGCGATAGTGTGAATGATAACGTTGATAATTGCGCCGCCGTGGCGAATGCTGACCAGTTCAATACCGACGGTGATGCGCAAGGCAATGTGTGCGACAGCGATGATGACAACGATGGTGTGCTGGATGTGAGTGATGCGTTTCCGCTCAACCCGGCAGAAACTGTGGATACAGACACTGACGGTATCGGCAACAATGCGGACACTGATGACGATAGCGATGGCGTAGCGGATACAGGCGACAATTGTGCGCTGCTGGGCAATCCCGACCAGCTGAATACCGACGGGGACGCCAACGGTAATGCCTGTGATACCGACGATGACAACGACAGCAGGCTGGATGGCCTCGATAACTGCCCTGTGCACGCCAATAACGATCAGCTCAACACCGATGGTGATACCCAGGGCGATGTGTGCGACGGTGATGACGACAACGATGGTATTGTCGATGGTAGCGACAATTGTGTGTTGGTGGCCAACCCTGACCAGCTGGATATGAACCAGAACGGAGTGGGAGATACCTGTGGCGCGGACACCGATAAGGACAGTTTGCCCGACGAATGGGAAACGGTGCATGGCTACAACCCTGCCATAGCCCAGTATGCAGTGGAGTTGGGGAATGTCTTCCAGTGTGTGTTGACCGACAGTGGTGACGCCTGCAGCGGCACCCCGCCTGGCGGCTGGCTGTACCGTTATCTGATGGCAGACAATGAAGTGGGCAATGTCTCGGTCAGCAGTTACTGCCGCCGTTACACTGGGGATTCGCAGTGGCATTACCACACGCAGAACAGGTTGACATGTACGGTTACCAGCAGCCGAGCCATCAGTTGCTATGGCAGTTACCAGTTCGTCTTTGAGAACCCTACAGGTCTTACAGCAGCCGCTTGTCCGTATTCCAGTGATTTCACCGCCAATTCGGCGACGTTGCTGGTCAACACCCAGGACGATATCGGGCATATTGCCGTGGCCGTGAACAAGCTCTGTGCGCTGACACGCAAAGGCGTACAGTGCTGGAATGCATCGATTGCAGGCACCAACAGCCCAGTGTTGACACTCACGGCAACGGGTCTACAAACACATGCTATTGATCCGGATCGCGACGGTATTCCTAGCGATCAGGATCTATTACCGTTGTATTCTTCTGATTGGGACAATGATGGCGTAGCAAATGAACTCGATGCCTTCCCGCTCAATACCGCAGAATCAGTAGACACCGATATGGATGGCAGCGGTAACAATACCGATCTGGACGACGACAACGATGGCATACCTGATTATATTGATGCTAATCCGATCAATGCAGCCGTTAACACGGAAGCACAATTGCCAGTAAACAGTGGTTACCGGGGTAGTAGTATCTTTGAACAATCCTCAGTTCAGTAAAATTTGGTGAATGTGTGGCGAGAATCACAGTAGCAGTACCTGAGACATTCCATTTTGCAATGGAAATGGATATCCCCATCGCGTTTATCAATCTCGGAAAACATCTCGGCAATGATTCGCTGGTTTCCTGCCTCAACGAAGCAAGACTGGCTTTTATGCGGTCATGTCTGGGTGATGCCTACTCGGTGGGCGGCACGGCGATGATCAATGCTGATCTTGCAGTGGAGTATAAGGCCGAGGCGTATCATGGTGACCGCTTGCGTATTGAGGTTGCCGCGGATGATTTTCACAAGTACGGCTGTGATTTTGTTTATCGCGTGACTTGTGTGGGAGATGGCAGGGTAGTGGCGCTGGCAAAGACTGGTATGTTGCTGTTTGATTTTGAAACCAAGCGTCTTAAGGAAGCGCCTGCTGCGTTTTATTCCGCATTTGCTGTGCCAATACAATAATTAAAGCTGGTCACAATAATTACAGCCCGATAAGCGGTATATCCAGTTTGCGAATATCTTTTAGTTTGAAATAACCCAAAGCTCGCTCCGCATCCTTGACGCTGGCATCGATGCGGGTAAATAACGCCAGGTTAGGGGCGACTGTTTCAGATGTCTGTCGGTTGGCATCCCGTTGCGACAAACACCATGCTACGCGACGGGCGATAGCTTCTCCAGAGTCGACCCAGTGTTTTATTTCCGGTAACTGCTCATACAGCGGTTCCACAATCAGTGGAAAATGTGTGCAGGCCAATATGATCGTGTCCATTTGATAATGTGTAATCCCATCACGTAATGGTGCGAGTATCCTGTGCAGCTCGGTGCTATCAATCATGCCATTACGCAGATAGTTCTCTGCCATCCATACCAGTTCACTGCTGCCCACGCGAATAATATTGCAGTCAGAGGCGAAATCGTCGATGAGTTGCTGGGTATAGGCGCGACTGATGGTGCCTGGAGTGGCCAATAAGCCGATGCAACGTGATTCACTTAATTGAGCGGCGGGCTTGATCGCCGGGACGACACCCACCACGGGATTACGCAGTATTGTTCTCGCTGTTTCCAGGGCAAGTGTGCTGACTGTGTTACAGGCTAGTACAGTGATGTCTGGCTGATATTGATCTTGCAAAGCCGTCAAAACATCGGTGACACGAGAGATCAATTCAGCTTCTTTTTTGGTGCCATAAGGAAATTGCGCGTTATCTGAGCAGAATAGCCATTGATGCGCTTCATCTTGCAGATCCGGGCTAGACTGAAGCGCTCGCAGGATGGAGAGACCACCAACACCAGAATCAAATACCAGAATGCGTGCCAATTGACTATCTCATGTATGTCTTGATTCCTTAATCATAACAGCTGCCTTGTCCGTACACAGCTGGCATAATGCCGCACTTCGATTGAGTGAGCCCGGATTATGACCTTTCCAAAGATCGGCAATCTTGCCCCGGCATTGTCCCTGCTGAATCAGGATGGCGACACAGTATCCCTGAAAGCATTTAAAGGCAGACGGGTCGTGCTGTATTTTTATCCGCGCGCCATGACGCCGGGATGCACGGTACAAGCCTGTGGCTTGCGTGACAGCCAAAAGGCTTTGGCGAAGCTGGATGTCGTGGCATTGGGTATTAGTCCAGATCAACCCAAGTCACTGATGAAGTTTCGTGAACGCGACCAGTTAAATTTTGATTTGTTGTCAGATCCTGACCATGCGGTGGCAGAAAAATACGGTGTATGGGGTTTGAAGAAGTTTATGGGTCGAGAATCGATGGGGATTTTACGCACAACATTTATTATCGGCCGAGATGGAAAACTTCGTCATATTATGGACAAAGTGGCTACCAAGACACATCACGAAGATGTTATTGCCTTGTTGCAAGGTGAGTTGAAAGACATCTGATTTTTATATTTCTACTTTATTTTCCACTTAAACGCAGTTGAGGTTCTTATGAGTTTGTTTATTTCCGATGCCGTCGCGCAAACAGCTGCTCCGGCTGCTGGCGCACAAAGCAATGTTTCCATGGTTGTCATGATGGTAGGCATGTTTGTGTTTATGTATTTCCTGATCATCCGCCCACAGCGTAAACGCCAGAAAGAGCAGGCTGAACTGATGTCCAGTATCAACAAAGGTGTAGTGCTGACTTGCGGCATGCTCGGGCGCATCGTCAGAGTGGAAGGCGACTACCTTGTGTTGAACACTGGTGAAAATATCGAACTGAAGTTCCAGCGTCAGGCGGTGCACGCGGTATTGCCAAAGGGCACGATCAAGGCAATTTAATCGGCGACAAATGACGAATAAAAAAAGCCCGCATGAAGCGGGCTTTTTTGTTTCAGCTGGTTGCTAATAACTATTTAGCTGCCGCTTTTTCTTTGTCTGCCAGCTCATCCGCCATTTCACGGAGTATATTTTTAGCCACTTTTTCCAGAGTGGCACGTGGCATTTCTTCCAGAAAGTAAACGGCTCGCGGGCGTTTGAAATCAGCCAGACCATCTTTACAGCCATCTATGATTTTCTGACGAATTTCATCTTCGCTCAGCTGTGTCCATGGGCTCTTGATAGCAAACAGCACAGGCACTTCGTCTAGCATGTCATGCTTTTGTGCAACGATGGCATGCTCATCCAGAACGCCCATGCCCAGCAGGGCGCCGACAAACTCTTCCACTTGACGCGCTGATACATTTTCTGCGCCGACTTTCAGCACATCTTTATCGCGGTCGGCGAAATACATATAACCATCAGCTTCCAGACGGGCCATGTCACCAGTCTGAAACCAGCCATCAGCCGTGAAAGCTTTTTTCATGGCTTCAGGATTTTTGTAGTATTCGTAGAACAGCTGGATGCCGCGTGTACCGCGCAAATACAAGTCACCATTTTCGCCGACTTCACAATATTTACCGGTTTCCGGGTTGATGATGGCGTATTCGTAACCTGGCGTTGGTACACCGATATTCATTTCTGGCGAATCTTGCAGGATGTCTGAACGTGTGGCGTGCGTAACGGTTTCAGTCATGCCCCAGGTGGCAAACGTAGTGACTTTAAAATGCTGTTCGATGATGTGCAGTTTTACGCCAGTAGACCAGGTTTTATAAAAATGCTTTTCCGGTACAGCCTGTGAAAACAGTGCCTTGAAAGTAAATGGAATCATCGAGGCGCGTGTGATTTTGTGCTTCAGGGAGATTTCCCAGAACTTGCTGGATGAAAATTTTGGTTGCAACACGACCGTACCGCCACACCACATCATGCTCCAGAAGCTCCAGCTCTGTGCGTTAACGTGGAAGCATGGCAGGAAGACGATGTAAGTGTCGTCGCTGGTCATCAACAGGTTTTGTGAGCCGGTACGGCCACCCCATAGTGCGTTGGCGTGGGTGTGTACCACAGCCTTCGGGCGTGAAGTGGTGCCAGAAGTGTATTGGATACCAACGGGCAGCATCGGTTCGGCAGGACGCGCGGGCGCCTCTTTGCCTTGACCGTACAGTTTTGCCCAACGGTCATATTTAGCAGCGAAAGCTGCTTCTTCTGCCGATGGCGCTTCGCCAGAGTTGTCATCAAGCACAATAAAC
>DAOMGA010000096.1:0-6412 GCA_035430085.1 Pseudomonadales bacterium | reverse complement strand
TGACTGCGGTTGGAGGTATAATTGGCGCCCCAGGCCCAGCGACTTGCGCACTACATAAGGTTTGCCATGCTACTGATGATCGATAATCAGCATTACCGTCTATAGCGATCCAGATCAGTCTCCAAGTAAACCATAACTAGCTGATAAGTAAGAATATAGTATCCATTGCTGTCTTTGGCAGTCCATTGCCAACCTGAAAAAAAGTGGGTAACGGAGTGGGTAACGAGAACCCATTACCCACTTTTCATATCTTCTGGCTAATCCCATATAAAACCAGCAAGTCGTGTTGCATGGTTGTCCGCTGTGTTCATGACTGTCCAAGCAAATTGGGGGTACCGATTTGCCGACACCGCCCAAGCCTGTTTGTTGTGCCTTGACTGGACTTAGGACAACTCACTACAGTGTGCCCATGAAGAATCGTGCTTGGCTGTTCCGCACATTACTAGTGACTCTGTTGTTGTTTGCACAACACGGGGCATTGGCGCACGCGCTGAAACACACTACCGAGCCTGACAAGGTCACTGCACACGCAGAGCTGTGTTCGCAATGTCTGGATTTTGCCCAGCTGGATTCCGGACCGCTGTCTCTTGATATACCAGAACTGGCCGCGCCAGTTTGTGATGTTGCATTGCTGATCGTATTTTTACCTCCATCAGTGCTTGCTGATTCTCCCTCGTTTAATTTCCAGTCTCGCGCACCACCCATCTCTTTCACCTGATCCGACGACAGCTTCTTTCACTGTGCATCTGCGCAGTGAAAGCTATTTCCTTGATCTGATTTTTTACAGGTGAATTATGAAAAAAATGCCTTCTGTGGCGGCGCTTGCGCTGGCCTGTTGTTTGCCATTGCACGCCAATGCCAACGAATCCGACGAAATCAAACAGCTGAAACAACAACTGCAACAAGCCCAGGCGATGATGCAGAGCATGCAGGATCGCTTACAGCAACTGGAAAACCAGCAGCAACAAACGTCTCAGGCAGTGGCTGCTGTACAGGCGACGCCGCCTGCTCCAGCACCTGTCGCAACACCATCCAGTTCCAATGGCGCCGGCTTTAATCCAAAAATCGCCATGATTCTTGGTGGCACCTACAGCAATCTATCGCAAGACCCTGCCGATTATCATTTGCAAGGATTTGCACCAGGCGGTGAAGAAGTTGGTCCGGGGGATCGCAGTTTCAATTTGGGGGAGTCGGAAATGACGATTACTGCCAACGTTGATCCTGACTGGTATGGCCAATTGACATTAGCTGTCGCAGCAGATGATTCCATCAGTGCTGAAGAAGACTTAGTACGCACTACATCTTTGCCGCATGGGCTTACTCTCGAACTCGGGCGATTCTTTTCTGGTGTCGGTTACATCAATCAGCAGCATGCTCATGCATGGGATTTTGTTGATGCACCGCTAGTGTATCAAGCGATGTTTGGAGGCCAGTACGAGACAGAAGGCGCACAACTGAAATGGCTCGCACCAACAGACACGTTTCTTGAATTCGGTGTTGAAGCAGGCAATGGTACCAACTACCCGGGTGGTGACCGCAACAGCAATGGCATTGGCGCCACCACAGCATTTTTCTCAGCGGGTGATGACATCGGTGACAGCGCCAGTTGGAAAGCCGGCATGTCATGGTTGCACACGAATCCGGACGGTCGCAGCTACGAAGATGAAGATAGTCTCGGCAATTTTGTCAGCAATTCATTCAATGGCTCATCCGATACGCTCGGTGCCAATTTTGTGTGGAAGTGGGCACCCAATGGCAACAACACGCAACAGAACCTGAAAGTTCAGGGCGAATATTTTTCACGTACCGATGATGGCACGATGACATTCGACACGTTTGGCAGCGCGATACCAGGTGATTACAACGCAGATCCTTCTGGCTGGTATTTGCAAAGCGTTTATCAGTTCATGCCCAACTGGCGTGTAGGGGTTCGTCGTGACCAGTTATATGGCGGCAACGCTGATTTTGGTAACACACTTAACCCGGCAGACTTTCCTGTCTTGGCAAACTATAACCCGACCCGCAACAGCCTGATGTTCGACTATTCGCCTTCAGAATTCAGTCGCTTTCGCTTGCAATTTGCGCAAGACAAATCCAGCCCTGACGCCACCGATAACGAGATCATGTTGCAGTACATCATGAGCCTTGGAACACACGGCGCCCACTCATTCTAGGAGAAATATTATGAAAAAATTATCAAGAATCATTATCTTGACTAGCTCACTTTTTACAATTTCTGCCCATGCATCATTGAATGTGTTTACTTGTGAACCGGAATGGGCATCGCTCGCTACAGAAATTGGCGGCGACAAGGTCAAGACCAACAGCGCCACTAGTGGACAGCAAGATCCACACCATATCGAAGCGCGTCCGAGCCTGATTGCAAAAATCCGCAATGCAGATCTGCTGGTGTGTACCGGATTGGAACTGGAAACCGGTTGGTTGCCTGTATTGTTGCAGCAATCCGGCAATAACGCTATCCAGCCGGGGCAACCCGCAAACTTTGTGGCTGGTGACTTTGTAGTGAAACTGGACATTCCCACGCAACTGGACCGTGCCGATGGCGATGTACATCCTGGCGGCAACCCGCATATTCAACTTGATCCACACAATATTGTACTAGTAGCAAAAGCATTAAGTGAACGCATGGCGCAACTGGATGCCAGTAACGCTGCGTTATACAAGACACGCTACGAGGATTTTGCAAAACGCTGGCAAGTAGCAACACAAAAGTGGGAACAACAGGCACAACCATTGCGCGGCGTGAATGTGATTACGCATCACAAAGACATGGAGTATCTGCTGCACTGGTTGGGCATGAATGGTGTAGGTAATCTTGAACCAAAACCCGGCGTGGAACCCAGCAGTGCGCATCTGGCAGACTTGCTAACGCAACTGCAACAGAAACCTGCAAAAATGATTTTGCGCACGCCCTATCAAGGAGAACGCGCATCCGAATGGCTGGCTGAAAAAGCGAAAATTCCTGCAGTGATGATTCCAAACACGGTTGGCGGAAGCGACGAGTCCAAGGATCTTTTCAGTTTGTACGACGACATACTGAAACGTATGCTGGGAGCAAAATAATGAACATCAGCTTCGAGGATCTTGGCATCATCATTCCCGCTTTTCTGGCGGGTGTGTTGGTGCTCGTTACGCATGTGCCATTGGGGATGCGCATACTGGGACGCGGCATTGTTTTTATCGATCTTGCTATCGCCCAGATTGCTGCACTCGGTGTGATTGTCGCTGGAATCTTTGAACTCGATCCGCAGGGCTGGGCTACGCAATGTGCCGCTGCTACAGCTGCTCTACTGGGCGCATCGCTATTGGCATGGACTGAAAAGCGTTGGCCAGATGTGCAGGAAGCACAGATCGGTGTAATTTTTGTGTTGGCGGCAACAGGCGGAATTTTGTTGCTCGCCAATAATCCGCACGGCGGCGAACATTTGCGTGATTTGTTGGCGGGCCAAATTCTCTGGGTGCGCTATTCACAATTATTAATTCCGTTGATCGGTACGTTTTTGATCGCAGGTATTTTGCTCACGCGGCGCGACAACATCGGGCCACTGTTGTTTTATTTCATGTTTGCGCTGGCAGTTACCGCATCAGTGCAACTGGTCGGTGTTTATCTGGTATTTGCCAGCCTCATTATTCCGGCGCTAGCTACAAGAAAATATCAAGGTAAAGCCCGTATGCTGGCAGGCTACGGTACGGGCACTGCTGGTTACGCCATCGGCCTGGTGCTATCAACAATCTTTGACCTGCCTTCCGGTGCGATAGTGGTTTGGTGCATGGCGCTGGTTGCTGTCTGTGTTTATGCAACGAAACGAGTACCTGAATGCACTACTTCACCTAATTACCATTAATTGGGCTCAGCTGTTGTGGAATAACTGCAAACTAGAATTGCACTGTTAATCCAACATTGGCTGAACGCCCCATGCCATTGACTTGCGTGAGATGCCCGTCTGTTACCGGTGAGAGATAGTTGTACTCATAGAAATCTACACCACCCAAAGGCAGGTCATACTGCTTGTCAAACAGGTTGTCGATGCCTGCATCCAGCCTGATCTTTCCCCAGTTATAACTGGTACGAAGATTCACCAGAGAATAACCTGCAGTCTTGAGCTCCTTGCGCACTGCATCAACGCTGTCTTTTGCCATCACGCCCTGCAACTCCAGACTGCTATTCCAGTTGCCCGATGAATGCTCCAGCGCAATCCGCGCATTAAGCGGCATGATGTTGTACAAATCACCGCCATTATCGAGATCCTGGCCGCGCACATAGTTCAACACTGCTCGCGCACTCCAGTCACCTCCAGCATGGCCGATCAATTTCCTGCCTGTAATATCGGCGCCATAAAGCTCTGCTTCATGATTCGCAAAACGCAATGCAGCGCGTCCGGGATTTGCAGGCCATGTTGTTGCAAGATTCGGATCAACATTGATGTAATCATCAACATGCGTGTAAAACGGTTCAACCTTGATTTGCCAGTCACTGTGCTGACTGTCATGCCAATCTGCACTGGTGCGTAATGTGTAGGCGACTTCCGGATCGAGATGAATATCGCCAACATAAGAGTTGAGATCGCCAAACCACGAATTCATCGCTCCCGCCATGCTGGCTTCATTCGACCATGTATAGCGCTCGTATAAATTGGGAGATCGCGTTTTGCGCGCAACACCAACATCGTAAGTGCTGTTTGCATCCGGCTCATATCTAGCAACAGCAGTGAGATCAATATTGTTATCCGATTGTTTGTGATTTTGTGCATTAAAAGCATTGGCATCATTCTGGTAGGTATAACCATCTGGGAGACCCATGCCCATCCCCATGTCATCACCGGTGCTGTAATAGCCCTGCACATCGCCAGTATTCATATTCACGCGTTCGTATCTGACACCCAGCTGACTGGACCAGAACGTATTCCAGTGGCTCTCCTGCTCAGCAAATACAGCAATCCTTTCCCTTCTGCCGTCATTGATATTCCAGAATGGATTTGGTCCCATCATCATGGAGCCGGCGATTGGCGGCCACCAATCATCCAGCGTGTAAAGATGGTACTCGTTACCAATACGCAAAACACTTTGTTCGGCATACGGAATACTGCCCTGCACAACGTAACCTTTATCAACGCCTTTTGTGTCCATTGGCATCGCATAGGGCATGCCCATAGTAATGACCCCGAGATCTGCTTTATCGTCCAGCATATCCATATGGTGCCGCACAGACTGACGAAAGATACGCGCTTCCAGTTCACCCCAGTTGTAATCGCCGGTGTAACGCAAGTTGAATGTGTGGCCCCGATTGCTTGTCATATCCATAAACTGGTTGGCATAACCCTGATAAGGAATATCCTGCCAACCAAGATCGAGCACTAACAAATGATTATCAAAACGCGTAGCCAGCGTTAATTGATTATTATTTGACTCGTACTCTGTAGAACGAACAGCTTTACCATTGCCATCTGAATAATTTTCAGATTTCACTGTCGAGCCGGAATAACCAATGCTGAAGTTTTCATCTGCAAGACTTGCACGCGCACTCTCACCGGAAACATTGCCATTGCTGCGATAAAAAGTTGATACGCTAGCCGCTGTGCGCAATGCGCTATCTGAATCAGCAAATACGGGATCCACTGTATTCACAACAATAGTGCCTCCAATGCTGTCACCGCCAACGCTCACCGGCGTAATACCAGCCATCATTTCAATACTGTCAACGTGCGTCGGATCAACATAAGACAACGCTGGATTCATGTGATTCGGACACGACGAAGTAATTGACATGCCATCCACCAACAAACGAATACGATCATCTGCCAAACCATCAATCACTGGCAAACTGGACACGCCGCCGCCAGTGTAAAAACTCACTCCCGGTTCACCGTCCAATAGTTGTGCACTATCACTTGTCATGAGTCGTTTATTAGCTAGCTTTTCTGCCGATACAGCGCTGTCTTTATCCCGATTGGCGGTAACCACTACTGTGGATAATGTTGTATCGCTTTCTGTTTTGGTGGCTGGATTTTCATCCGCAAATACTGCAAATGCCTGGCAGAGGAACAACGTCGTCACTAGGCTGGTGTTTTTCATGGAAGTCCCCAAGATCAAAAATGGGGAGCATTCTAATTTTCATTGTCTTTACAAACGATGTGACACGATGTCGCAGAAGACTAACGCCAGCCAATGCTATGGTGCAGCCCTACCATTGTTAACCCGATCAGGCGAAAATGTGGATGTGGATGATCTTTTATGGTCTCCTGTGGACATCAATTGGGGGTACCGTTGGGGGTAACAAAACGCACTCCCATCAAATAACTCTTTATATATCAGGAAGTTATGAACAAATCCGTTCTAATGATCGACAATTACGACTCCTTCACCTGGAACGTGGTGCAGTACCTCGGCGAAT
>DAOMGA010000095.1:0-6429 GCA_035430085.1 Pseudomonadales bacterium | reverse complement strand
TCATTCGAGTACGCTAGCGCATTAATATTTTCATCGTCTGTATAGTCCATTAAATAGGCATAGCCACTCAGTGTTAAGCCCGGAATACCTTCATATTTCAGATTGAACAGATTGATATCCGTGTCGTATTCACCCTGTTTATCGTTATCAGGCCCAAATATTGTGTTGATATTATCAAGCTTGGCATAGTAAAGCGTTGTTCCAGCCAGTGATTTATTCGCAAAGGAAAGCGCGTCATAGGTTTGTTCATTCTGGCGAAATGCGGAAGCTCCCACAAACCGCTCGTTATCTAATACGATACGTTGCCTCCCTAATTTGGCATTGGTTTTAGGGATACCGGCATAATTAATCCAAGCCTGATTCACTTCCGTATTATCAGGATCAATAATCTGCGAGTACTTTATCTTTCCGTTTACACCATCATTGTATTGCTGACCAGACTCCAACCGGGTGACATCATCCATTTCCAGCCCCACTGTAAAATCCTGATAAGCACCAGACTCATAACTCAAACGACTACGCAAGGTAGTGGCATCTGCGTTCTCCAAAGGCGAAGCATCATCCACTTCTTCATACCGCATACGAAAATCCAGTTTTAATTTTGCAGTTGTCGTCAGCGCATCCTGTACAGGATCCCACGCACTGGATGGTGACGACAGGAATGTTGCACAACTGGCTATAGATAGGCTCAGCAAAAATTTCGGGGCAGAACAATATTTTTTCATGGGCAGATCTCCTGCTTTCAGGTCGATGGAAGGTTTATGGGTTGATCAGGTTTCTGGCATTTTTTCTTTCTGGTAAAGAAACTGCATAACAGATGTTCTGTAATGGTGATAAGAAGGCTCTTCTGCCAATAACATGCGGTTGCGTGGTCTCGGCAAATTGACATCCAGGATTTCTCCGACAGTTGCTGCCGGACCATTGGTCATCATGACAATACGATCAGACAACAACACTGCTTCATCAACATCGTGCGTCACCATCACAACCGTACTGCCTGTTTCTCCGACAATGCGGATCAATTCATCCTGCAAATGAGCACGTGTCAGTGCATCAAGCGCACCAAACGGTTCATCCAGCAATAAAACTTTGGGCTGCATAGCCAGAGCTCTGGCAATGCCAACACGCTGCTTCATACCGCCGGATATCTCGCCAGGTAATTTTTTTTCAGCATGCGTTAATCCCACCATTGCCAATGCGGCATGGGTACGGTCGCGCAGCTGTTGTTTTTTTTCATTGCCAGAAAAAACTTTTTCCACCGCCAAATAGACATTCTCGTAACACGTCATCCACGGCAACAGGGAATGATTCTGGAATACCACGCCGCGATCAGGCCCCGGCCCTGCAATCTCACGGTTGTTGCATAGCAACACGCCGGAAGTGGATGCATACAATCCGGCAATCAAATTAAGCACCGTAGACTTGCCGCAACCAGAATGGCCAATAATTGACAAGAACTCTCCTTTCCTGACGCTGAGATTAATATTTTGCAAAGCAACAAACCGTCCGTTCTTGCCAGTGAACTCCATGCCAACATTTTCAATTGATACAAATTTTTCATTCATAAGAAAACCGCCTGGCCATAGCAAGTAAGATATGTTCAAGTGCAAAACCAACGATGCCAACTATAAAAATCGCGATGATGATGTGTTCAACATTGAGATTGTTCCATTCATCCCACACCCAGAATCCTATGCCTACACCACCAGTTAGCATTTCAGCTGCCACAATCACCAGCCAGGCAATACCAATCGACAAGCGAATACCTGTCATCATGTAAGGCAACACAGAGGGAAAAAGAATAGTTTTAAGAATTTTCCATTCGGATAACTGCAACACACGCGCTACATTCAGATAATCTTGCGGGATGCATGACACACCGTGTGCGGTATTGATAATGATGGGCCAGATACAGGAAATAAAAATAACCCAGATAGAAGCGGGATCAGCTTTCTGAAATACCAGCAACCCGATCGGCAACCACGCCAACGGCGAAACAGGGCGCAGCAAACCGATAATCGGCACCATCATGCCGTTGATAAAAGCAAAGCGCCCAACCAGGAATCCCAACGGAATGCCAACCAATGCAGCCATGCCGAATCCCATGCCTACGCGTTTGAGCGAATTCAGGACATTCCACCCAATACCCTGATCATTCGGGCCTTTTATATAAAACGGATCAGAAAACAATTCGACTGCGGAATGCCATGTGGATAACGGTCCAGGCAAGTCCTGACGTGCACCCGCAAGACACGCCCATACTGCAAGGAACAGCAAGACACCCAACACAGGCGGAATCGCAAGCAAAGAGATGCCGCGCCACTTTGCCAGTGGCAAAAAATTCTTTTTCATAAAATGACTCTATATTTTAAATTAAATAACTGACGCTGAATTTCAAGCCATGAACTTCACTTCAAATCATGAACCCGAAATCACGGCCATCACACCTTGATAGCAAAACTCGCCGCATAGGCTGCTGGATTGCTCCCATCCCATACTTTGCCATCTATTAACGTACTGCTACGCATCGGACTGGAAGGCAAAGGTACTTTCAGTTGCGTTGCCGCCTGTGTGTAGAGATCAATCTGGTTAACTTTTTTTGCAACTGCCAGATAATCCGGCTCTGCTGTCAACATACCCCAGCGTTTGTGTTGTGTGAGAAACCACATACCATCAGACAAATACGGGTAGTTGGTTGTACCACCGTTATAAAATTTCATGTAGTTCTGGTCTTTCCAGGTTTTTCCTGCACCGTTGTCGTATTCACCAGTAAACCGACCTAATACAGCATCTTCCGGGGCATTGACGTAAGACTTCTGTGCGATCAATGCTGCTACCGCTGCTCGGTTTTTCATATCATCGATATACATACTGGCATCCAGCACCGCCATGATTAAGGCGCGCGCAGTATTCGGATTTTTCTGCACGAACTCTGCCGTGCAACCCAGGACTTTTTCCGGATGATCCACCCAGATATCTTGCGTGGTATTCACTGTGTAGCCGATCTTGTCCATCACAGCGCGCGCATTCCATGGTTCACCTACGCAATACCCGTCCATATTACCCACCCGCATATTAGCCACCATTTGCGGCGGCGGTACGGTGATACTTTTCACATCTTTTACTGGATCAATACCATTGGATGCCAACCAGTAATTCAGCCACATAGCGTGCGTACCGGTCGGGAAAGTTTGTGCAAACGTATATTCTTTATCTTTGCTATCAATAACTTTCTTGAGTGCCGCGCCATCTTTGACGCCTTTATCCAGTAATTGACTGGACAGCGTAATCGCCTGACCGTTGTTATTGAGATTCATCAACACTGCCATATCTTTTTGCGGACCGCCTGTTCCCAACTGCAGCGCATAAATCATTCCATACAGCACGTGGGAAGCATCGATTTCGCCAGTGGTCAGTTTTTCACGCACACCTGCCCAGGATGCTTCTTTTGACGGTGTGATTTTTATGCCATATTTTTTGTCAAATCCCATTTCAGCTGCTACTACAATAGAAGCGCAATCCGTGAGCGGTATAAATCCGACTTTTACTTCTGTTTTTTCTGGCGCATCACTGCCTGCCGCCCATGCATTCGTCGCAAAACCGCCCAACATACCTGAAGCACCGGCAGCACCAGCCAACAAAATGGAGTTGCGTAAGAATTGCCTACGCGATGGCAAATCAATTGCATTTTTACCGTTTATATCGTCTTGGCTCATAAATATTCCTCAATCAACATAGAAAAAATCTGGCAATTCCACCTTTGCATTGCAGGGCTTGTGCCAACATGCTTTTTTTATCAATTATTAATTTTTTGCTTCAATGCGATGCAGGTTTTTTTATTGGAGGCATCTCTTTGCACCAGCCAAGAGCAAATACAGGAAAAACCATGTTGCTGCTATGCCCAAACTTGCAGCGCAGCGCACCATGACGCACCATAATTTACACGCGGCTTTATCTTTCTATAGTATTAATCTGCATCAATGCTCTGACTTGGTGCGCAGCTACAATCAGGAAGAAAGTGACTACAATGCTGGAAGCAATAGGGAGAAAACCATATGTTTGAATCCGCTGAACTGAAACACGCGCTGTCTGGCAAAGACTACGATGCCGAAGTACCGGGGCTACGCGAGGCGCTGCTGGACGCACAATTCGATCTGCTGGAAAAGAAAGACCGCTCACTGCTGATTATCGTGGGCGGTGTGGAGGGCGCAGGTAAAGGTGACACCATCAACCTGCTGTCCAGCTGGCTGGATCCGCGCTATCTCGATATCCACGCCCTGTCGCCCCATAGCGATGAGGAGCGCGCCCGCCCGGAGTACTACCGCCACTTCCGCCGCTTGCCGCCGAAAGGCAAGATTGGCGTCCATTTCGGTTCCTGGCACAGCATGCCTATCGTGGACCATGCCTTCAAACGCACATCACGTCTTGAGATGGATGTTGCGTTGGCGCGTATTAACCAGATGGAGCGGATTCTGGCGGATGAGGGCTGGGTCATCCTGAAACTCTGGTTCCATCTATCCAAAGACCAGCAAGAAAAACGCCTGAAGAAACTCAGCAAGGATAAACAGCAAAGCTGGCGCGTCACCGACGTCGACTGGAAACTGTTCGAGATGTATGACCGTTTTGCCAAGGTGTCGGCACGGGCCTTGCGTGAAACCAGCACCGACTATGCGCCGTGGCACATCATTCCCGGCTCCGACCCCAACTACCGGCATATCACGGTAGGTCGCGCCGTACTGGCCGCGCTTAAGCCGGAAAACACGGTGAAACCGCAGGAAACCGTCGCAGTACTGCCCACCCGGCCTGCCGATGGCGTGCATGTGCTGAACGGTCTGGACATGACGAAAAAACTGGCCAAAAAACGCTATGAAACCCAGCTGGATGAATTGCAGGCGCGCCTGAGCCTCGGTTTGCGGCACAAGAAATTTGCAGACCGCTCGCTGGCGCTTGTATTTGAAGGTTCCGATGCAGCTGGCAAGGGCGGCGCGATCCGTCGCATCACCCCGGCAATGGATGTGCGCAAATACCACATCACACCGATCGCCTCACCGACACAGGAAGAACGCCTGTATCCTTATCTGTGGCGCTTCTGGAAGCACGTACCGAAAGCTGGGCATGTCGCGATTTTTGATCGCTCGTGGTACGGCCGTGTGTTGGTGGAGCGCGTGGAAGGTTTTTGTTCAGAAGCTGACTGGATGCGTGGCTACACCGAGATCAACGAATTCGAAGAACAGATGCACGAGCGTGGTACCGAAGTGATCAAGTTCTGGTTGGCTACCAGCCCGGAAGAACAGATGCGCCGCTTCAAGGAACGCGAAGCCACTGGCTTCAAGCGCTACAAGATAACGGAAGAAGACTGGCGCAACCGCCAGAAATGGCCGGAGTATGAATGGGCGGTAAACGATATGGTTGATCGCACCAGCACTGAACACGCACCCTGGACATTGGTGGAAGCGGAAGACAAACGCTATGCACGCATCAAGGTGTTAAAAACGATTGTGCAGCGGCTGGAGAAAATTCTTTCACAATGAATAATCTGGTGAGTCAACAATCCCCACAGGGTTTTAATCACTATCGCCCTGACATTGATGGATTGCGGGCGATAGCAGTACTGCTGGTGGTAGGTTTTCATGCTTTTCCCGAATGGGTAACCGGCGGGTTTATTGGTGTTGATATTTTCTTTGTTATTTCTGGTTTTCTCATCACTGGCATTATCAACAACTCACAGGGATCTGGAACATTTCGCTACACCGGGTTTTATGCACGCCGTATCAGGCGTATTTTTCCAGCACTGATTGTTGTGTTACTGGCTATAGCTTTATTTGGGTATCTCGCTTTACTGCCTGACGAACGGATTTATCTTGGCATACAGATTGTTAGTGGAGCGGTATTCATTACCAATTTCACCCTGCTGAATTCGATGGGTTATTTTGCTCCTTCGATTGACTCGCTTCCACTGATGCATCTTTGGTCGCTTGGCATAGAAGAGCAGTTCTACATTTTCTGGCCACTTCTACTATCACTCTCGTTCCGATGGAAAAAAAGCATCAGTTTGGTGATGATTGTTGCGCTGCTGTCATTTGCAGCCAATCTGGTATCGGTATACGACAACAGTATCGCCGGATTCTATGCGCCTTGGTGTCGCGTGTGGGAAATGGCAGCTGGCGGTCTACTTGCGTTTAGAAAACCGCAAAGTGCATTCAGCGACAAGCGTTGGGATAACACCTATGCCATTGCCGGAACAATACTGCTGCTCATTGCAGTGCAGTTGATTAACCGTGACAAATATTTTCCTGGCTTCTGGGCTTTGTTGCCTGTTGTCGGCGCCGTTTTTCTTATTCGCGCTGGCACAGAGACATGTCTTAATCGTTGACTAGCTAATCTTTGGCTGGTGAGTATCGGCATAATCAGCTACCCGCACGATCTCTG
>DAOMGA010000094.1:0-6470 GCA_035430085.1 Pseudomonadales bacterium | reverse complement strand
CCTCAAACAGAAACCGCACTATGTGATCCGCATTCTTTTCTTCAGACAAGATTTCTTCTGATATTTTTTCTTCTGACATGCTCACTCCAGCGGATACAGTTTTTCACATCCGTATTTTCTGTAATCGGATTTCCATTCCTCAAGCTTTACACCGCGATCCCGCTCCAGCACCAATTCTTCCTGGCCAGTTTCATCAATAAAACTTCCTCGATCACCCCGGGCAATAGCCTCTATATCGGATTTCATTTTTTTACACGGCTTGCCAATAGCAGCTTCCAGCTGCTCAAGTTTTTTCTGCTCAAGCGCTTTTTCATCCTCGGTTTTCCCTGTTTTTGCAGTGACCGTATAACCCATTTTCGCACTGGCGCTATCCACATTGGTTTTTTTCAATGCTTCATCAATTTTTTCAGCTGCATTTTCTTTTGGCTGTTTATCACTGAAGCGCACTTTGCCATTTTCATCAACCCACTTGTAAACATCCGCACTGACAGCACTGCATGCCAGACAGGCACAAAGAAAATAAAAAACCATTCTGACCATCATCATGACTCTCCACGCACCACTACACTATGGGTGACTGGCAATATTTGATCGAAATCGGCAATAGCCGGAAAACCTTGCACGGACCTTACGGGCAGCGTGCTATCGGGATGGGTAATACACAAAACCTGACCGATGCCATACTCATGCGCAGCACGTAAAACCGATTCCGTGTCATCCACAAACAATGTACGCGTTGCATCAAATGCATGGCAAGCCTGCAGTGCATGCCAGAACGCCATTGTTTCCTTGGCCGCGCCCAACTGATGTGAACTGACTATGCGATCCAGCCATTTCGCCAGCGGAGTGTGTTCGAGCTTGATACCAACACTGTCCATATGCGCATTGGTGACCAGCCATATTGATTTACCAGCCTGTTTGAGCGCATCCAGAAAAGTAGCGCTGTGGGGGCGCATCGCGATCAGGTGACTCACTTCGCGCTTGAGCGCGACAATGTCGAGCTTCAGTTCATCCCGCCAGAAATCCAGACAATACCAGTTCAATTTACCGTGCTCTTCAGCAAAACGGGATTCAAGAAACGCTAACGCATCCGCCCTCGACAAGCCGTGCTGTTCGGCATAGCGCTGTGGCAAATGCGCCTGCCAAAAATAGTTGTCAAAATAGAGATCCAGCAAGGTTCCATCCATATCCAGCAACACTGTATCTACCCGTTGCCAGTCCACCCGTTGGACAACGCGTTGTGCAGAAATATTATTGTCCGGCATCGACAGCACAGCCTCTCCTGTATTGGTGATCGGCATTCTAGCTCAACCCGCATCCGCTATATTTTGCTGATAAAGTCGGTCAAGCCCACTATGACGTTTGACCGTTCGAGGGCTATAATCCGCCGTTCGTGAGTATTGCCGACGTTGGTCGGCGTTGGTCTAAACAAGGACTCCAAGCAAATTCTGATGTACCAGCTTCGCTTCAAGGATAACAGTCACCCACCGTTTAACGTCACGGATAGCCTGTGCACGCTCGGTAGCGCGTCAGACAATAATCTGGTGCTGAATACCAGCACGGTGGATGCTTCCCATGCCAAGCTGGTTCACCACGGCGGCAAGCTGTTCCTGCAAGATAACAAGAGCCGACGCGGCAGTTACGTTAATGGTGTCAAGGTCAAATACAAGGAGTTGATGCCAGGCGACGTTATCAGCATCGGCAACGTCCACTTTGATATTTCTGAAGTAGAGGACACAGTGCTGGCCTCCACGCAAATTCCCAGTGCAATCCAGCGTTCCGCTTCGCACACTGCTGCCAGCTGGCGTCTGGTCTCGGACAGCAGCTGGCTGGCTGGCAAAGTATTCGAGCTGACCGGAGAATCCACGGTGCTGGGTCGAGGCAAGGAATGCGACATCGTGATCCCCGGCACGCATTTATCACGCAGCCATGCCGTAATTCGCAAACAGGGCGGCCACTTGATCCTGAAGGATCTCAGCTCGTCCAATGGCAGTTTCGTCAACGAGTTCCGCATCGAAGGCGAACAAATTGTCCGCCCGGGTGATCGCTTACGCTTTGATGTCTACAGTTTTCGCGTCCAGGGGCCTTCAGCATCGGGCAACGCTGCCGAGATTTCAGGTCCGCGAAAAATAGTTAATCTGGAAAGCACATTACAAAACATAGAAGCGCTGAAGTCACAGGAATATCAGCAAAAGGAATGGATTACCAAACCCACTTCGCACGGCAACCGCTACCATGAAGTACCGGTTCACAAGAGCCATATCGGACCCATGTTCTGGTTTTCCGTGGTGCTCGGTATTAGCGTGTTGGGAATACTGGGGTACATTGTCTTTACTGCGTAAGCCAGGTCTTTACTGCAAAAATAAAAAAGGCCAGAGAGACACCCCCCTGACCTTCTGCGTTCAGCTTTTCAGCTGTCCTTCCTAGCTCGATCCCTATGCAGCTATTCACTGCAATCTTGTTATTTTCACCTACTTATTATTGTTAGGGTTCGGCGCTTCGTTAGTATTATTTCGCCGCAGTCTTCTTGTTTTCACCAATATCAACGCAAACTGCGTGCCAGTTAACACTATTACTGTGAAATCAATCAAATAGCTCCAGCAAGCCCTCGATAGCACAGTGCCAGTGACAAATACTGTTACCAAATGACTCTTTTTTTGTTACCGCCCTTCCCGCTCTTCACGTTTGGTAACATCCAGATACGGTAGTCTTTGAATCGGCTTTGCCATTGCGACGATATATGGAACAATGGGGAAAATGGAGGGCTTTAAACGTGGTTGATTCTGAAGGCTTTCGTCCGAATGTTGGCATTATGCTAGCCAATGCACGCGGCGAACTGCTATGGGCCAGACGGGTCGGCGGCATGGATGCATGGCAGTTCCCGCAAGGCGGCATCCACACACAGGAAGACCCTGAATCCGCGCTGTTTCGCGAGCTGCACGAAGAAGTTGGCTTGATGCCCGATGATGTCCGTATTCTTGGTTGCACCAAAGGCTGGTTACGTTATCGATTACCACCGCGCCTGGTCCGCAGACACCAGAACCCCCTCTGCATCGGCCAGAAACAAAAATGGTTTTTCCTGCAGATGGTCGGCAATGAAGCCAGCATCCAGTTCGACAATGGCACAGAGCAGCCAGAATTTGACCATTGGCGATGGGTCAATTACTGGTACCCGCTATCGCATGTCGTGCCGTTTAAACGGGAAGTCTATCGCAGCGCCTTAAAGGAGCTGGCACCTTTCCATCTGGCATTGGCTGCCAGCTCTGCTGCTCACGCGGATCGTCATCATGCTTAGCGCCCTGCGCAAGGTAGTTCAGGAGGTCAATGCAGCGGCGAGCCTGGAACAGGCGCTGTGGTTAATTGTGCAACGCGTTCGCACAGAAATGTCTACGCAGGTTTGCTCCATCTACTTACTGGATACCGCTAGCCAACGCTACATTCTGATGGCCACTGAAGGTCTCAACCGTGAATCCGTTGGCAAGGTCAGCCTGGGGGTGGGCGAGGGTCTGATTGGATTAGTCGCCAAGCGCGAAGAGCCTATTAATCTGGACGATGCGGAATCGCACCCGCAGTACCGCTATTTCCCTGAAACCGGTGAAGAGCGCTTTCGCTCTTTTCTGGGCACGCCCATTATCCATCTCGGCAAGGTACTGGGCGTACTGGTCGTTCAACAGATGGAAGAACGACGGTTTGATGAATCCGAAGAGTCTTTCCTGGTGACCTTGTCCGCCCAATTGGCGGCTGTTATTGCCCATGCCGAAGCCACCGGGTCGCTAAACCAGGTCAGCCTGCATGGCTATCGCCCACCGGAGGCGACTTTTCAGGGCGTCTGCGGTGCACAGGGTGTCGCACTCGGTGAAGTGGCAGTTATCTATCCCGCGGCGGATTTACACGGGGTTCCTATCGCCATGACAGACAATGTCGAGCGGGAACTGGGGCAATTCAATACCGCGATCTGCAAAGTACGCAGTGACCTGCAAGCCTTGTCTGCGCAACTGCAACATCGATTGCGGGAGGAAGAGCGCGCACTCTTCGATGTTTACCTTGGCATGCTGACTGACAGTGCGCTGGGCGGCGAAATCATCAACCAGATAGTTAATGAATCATTGCAGGCACGCTCCGCACTGGCCAAGGTCATTCTGGAGCACGTACGCACATTTGAAAGCATGGATGATGCCTATTTGCGTGAACGCGCAACCGATGTAAGGGATCTGGGTTTACGCGTACTCGCCGCCCTGGATTCACAACACCAGCGAGTGAAGCGCATCGATTACCCGGCGCGCACCATTCTGGTCGGCGAAGAACTCACCGCCTCGATGCTGGGGGAAGTACCGGAAGATCGTTTAGTGGGCCTGGTATCTGTGCGTGGTTCAGGGTCCTCACACGTAGCCATATTAGCCCGCGCCATGGGCATCCCGACCGTAATGGGCGTCGCCGATTTGCCATACCAGCAACTCGATGGACGGCATATCGTACTGGACGCGTATCGCGGTCGCGTCTACACCAATCCATCGGCAGAATTGCATCACCAGTTCGAAGAAATCTGGCGCGAGGAACAGCAATTTTCTCGTGAATATCATGCATTGACGCCACTACCCAGCGAAACGCTGGATGGACAACATGTGCCGCTATGGGTAAACACCGGCTTGATGACTGACGTGGTGCGCTCTCTGGATCGCGGTGCCGAGGGCGTTGGCTTGTACCGCACAGAAATTTCGTTTTTGCTCAGAGATCGTTTTCCCAGCGAAGAAGAACAGCGCGTTTCTTATCGGGAACAACTGACTGCATTTGCACCAAGACCTGTCACCATGCGCACACTGGATATTGGCGGCGATAAATCACTTCCCTATTTTCCTATCAAGGAAGAAAACCCGTTTCTGGGATGGCGCGGCATACGGGTATCGCTGGATCATCCAGAAATTTTTCTGGTACAAGTTCGCGCCATGCTGAAAGCCAGCGAAGATGTCAACAATTTGCGCATAATGCTCCCGATGATTTCCAGCGAACAGGAACTGGAACATGCGCTCAAATTAATCCATCGCGCCTGGCGCGAATTGCTGGAAGATGGCTACAACATACAGTTGCCGCAACTGGGGGCTATGATCGAGGTACCCGCTGCAGTTTATCAAGCACGCGAATTGGCGCGCCGGGTCGATTTTCTTTCAGTTGGTACCAACGATTTAACGCAATACCTGCTGGCAGTGGATCGCAATAATCCACGCGTAGCCGAGCTATACAACAGCCTCCATCCCGCTGTACTGCGCGCACTCATGCGTATCGTGGAGGATGTGCATGCCGAAGGAAAAACAGTCAGCGTCTGCGGAGAAATGGCTGGCGACCCCAGCGCATCCGTCCTGTTGATGGCGATGGGCTACGATATGCTATCGATGAACGCTAACAGTTTGCCCAAAGTTAAATCCGTTATCCGAAAAATACACATGAGTGACGCAAAAACCTTGCTTACCGAAGTGTTGGCAATGAGTGATGCACGCAGTATCAGCAAACATATATGCGACACACTGACCACACTAGGTGTAAACCCGCGTTTGCTACCCAGCAAAACTGACGCTTAATAACAATCCCGACAACAGGATAATTGTATGCGCGTCGATGGCGGCATTCTCACAACTAATCCTCTGGATGGTGCGCAACAAGCGCGCAGACTGGAGGAATTGGGATACAGCGGCGGCTTCACCTTTGAAGGCCCACACGATCCTTTTTTACCACTGCTGGCAGCTGCGTCTGCAACAGAGAGGCTCGAACTTTCCACAGCTATCGCCGTTGCTTTTGCACGCAATCCGATGTTGCTAGCGCAATTAGCGTGGGATTTGCAGATCGCATCGCAAGGTCGCTTTACACTCGGTCTTGGACCGCAAATCAAGGCCCATATTGAGCGACGTTTTTCGATGCCATGGAGTCAACCTGCTGCACGTATGCGCGAACTGGTCCTCGCCATTCGCGCTATCTGGGCATGCTGGCACGATGGAGAAAAACTGGCGTTCACCGGCACTTTTTTTACGCACACGTTAATGCCGCCACTACTGAGCCCAGGGCCAAACCCATTTGGCAAACCCAAAATTTATCTGGCAGGTGTTGGCCCCGCCATGACAGAAGTGGCAGGCGAAGTAGGCGATGGTTTTATCGTACACCCGCTGAACAGTCATGCATCGCTCAAGAACCTTACATTACCAGCGCTCGTGGAAAGAAATAAAAAAATCGGCAAAACATTGGATGATTTTGGTATCAGTTGTCAGATTATGGTAGCTGCTGGCGATACGGAAGAAGAACTCAATACAGCCATTGCAACAATACGCGCGCAAATTGCTTTTTATGCATCAACGCCTGCTTATAAAGTCATTCTCGACTGCCATGGCTGGGGAGATTTACAACCTCAAGCACAACAAATGACACGCGAAAACCGCTGGGATCTAATGACGTCCCTGATCAGCGATGAAATATTAAATACTTTT